>NZ_QAJD01000048.1:0-1175 GCF_003061465.1 Aeromonas sp. HMWF017 | reverse complement strand
GGGATGATCTCCAGCGGCGACCTTATCATCGCTATCTCCAACTCCGGCGAGAGCGACGAAATCTTGGCCCTGCTGCCGGTACTCAAGCGCCGCGGCATTCCGCTCATCTGCATGACCGGCAATCCCGCCTCCACCATGGCCAAAGAGGCCAACGTGCATCTGTGCATCAAGGTGGAGAAAGAGGCCTGCCCGCTGGGGCTGGCACCTACTTCCAGCACCACGGCAACCTTAGTCATGGGCGATGCCCTGGCGGTCGCTCTGCTGGAAGCGCGCGGTTTTACCGCCGATGACTTCGCCCTCTCTCACCCGGGCGGTTCCCTTGGCAAGCGTCTGTTGCTGCGGGTCGGCGACCTGATGCACAGTGGCGATCTGTTGCCCCGGGTGGGGATAGATGCCACCATCAGCCAGGCGCTGCTGGAAGTGAGCCGCAAGGGGCTCGGTATGACAGCTGTGGTCGATGGCAATGGCCTGCTGGCCGGGCTCTTTACCGATGGCGACCTGCGCCGCATTCTTGACCAGCAGATCGATATCCATCACACCCCCATCAGCCGTGTGATGACGGCCAACTGTGTTACCGTAGGTCCAGAGATGATGGCTGCGGAAGCCGTCAAGCTGATGGAAACGAGAAAAATCAACGGATTACTGGTCGTGGATGAAGAGAAACGCCCGCTCGGCGCCTTCAACATGCACGACCTGCTGAAAGCCGGAGTAATTTGATGCAAAACGTACCGACCCTCTATGGTCCGGTGACGCGCAGCCAGTTCGACAAGGCGGCGCAAATCCGCCTGCTGGTGTGCGATGTGGACGGGGTGCTCTCCAACGGCCTCATCTACATGGGAAACAACGGCGAAGAACTGAAAACCTTCTGCACCCGCGATGGTGCGGGCATGCGAGCGTTGCTCAATGCCGGGATCGAGATCGCCATCATCACCGGGCGCAACTCCCGTATCGTCAGCGATCGGATGAAAAGCCTGGGGGTGGCTCATGTGGTGCAAGGGGCTGATAAAAAGCTGCCTCACTTCGAAGCGCTGCTGGCCAAGCTGGGGCTGAGCCCGGAGCAGGCTGCCTATATGGGCGATGACACCATCGATCTGCCGGTGATGGCCGCCTGCGGCCTGGGTATCGCGGTGGCCGATGCCCATCCGCTGGTGTTGAGTCGTGCCGATATGGTGACC
>NZ_QAJD01000047.1:0-18870 GCF_003061465.1 Aeromonas sp. HMWF017 | reverse complement strand
AGCTGGCGGATGGCACCTACCCGGTGGTGGCCACCGTGACCGACGTGGCGGGCAACAGCAAAACCGTCAGCCAGGACGTGGTGGTGGACAGCACAGAGACTAATGCCCCGACTGTCACCATCGTGGATGACAGCAACAACGATAAGCTGCTGAGCAAAGGTGAGATTGGCAATGACCAGGTGCAGGTGAAAGCTGAGGTCAATCACACCGAACTGACTGCAGGTGGCAAAGTGACCCTGACCATCAACAATGGCGATACCACCAGCACCGTCGAGCTGAAGCTGATGAGCGGGGTGCTACAACTGGCCAGTGGCCAGCCAGCGATCGGCTTTACCTATAACAACGGCACTATCAGCTGGACGGAGGCGACCCCGGCCAACGGCAAGTCGCTGACGGTGACGGCGACCCAGACCGACAAGGCGGGCAATGTCTCACTGCCGGGCAGCGACAACGCGCAGATCCTGAATGAAGCGCCGGAAACGGCGAACAAGCAGGCAAACGGCCAGGAAGATGCAACCAGCATCGCCATTCCGACCCTCAGTGGCAGCGACATTGATGGCAACGTGGTGAGTTTCACCATCAAGAGCTTGCCTGCCAACGGCATCCTCTATCTGAACGGTGTTGCGGTGACCGTGGATCAGAGCATTGCGGTGGCGGACGCCGGCAAGCTCACCTTCACTCCGAATGCGAACTGGAACGGCAACACCAGCTTCAACTATGCGGCAGTAGACAACGACGGCGCCGTGGATGCGAGTCCCGCAACCGTGACCATCAAGGTGGATGCGGTCAACGATCTGCCGACGCTGTCCATCTCTAACGGGGCTGTCCTCTCAGAAGAGGGGCTTTCCGGTGGTATTAAGGATACTGCAGGCAACAGCGACAGCACTGATAGTGTGGTAGCTAGCGGTAAGATCACGGTTGGGGATGTAGATAGTCAGGACACACTAAACGTTGCTCTGAGTGCACCTTCCACCGCTTTGACTTCCGGTGGCTCTGTGGTTCAGTGGAGTTGGAATACCACTACCAAAGTGTTGACCGGTTATACCGGCATGCAAGGCGGTGCGGACTACAAGGCGGTCATTGATGTCAAGTTGACCGCGCCTACCGGTAGCACCAAGGGTGACTGGAGCTATGAGGTGACCCTTAAGGCGCCGCTTGATCATCCGGATAAGGAAAGTGAAGACGCGCTTAGCTTCCAGGTGGGGGTGTCTGTATCTGATGGCAAAACAACCGTTACCGATAGTCTGCCTATCACAGTGGAGGACGATGCCCCCATCGCTGGCGATGCTGCCGCGGTTTCGCTGGTGAAAACCAGTATTCCTGATGTATTGACCGGCAAGTTCAGCATGACTGGTTATAGCGGTGATCGCACCAGCATTGATGGTGGCAAGTTCACCATTACGGCTAAAGGGTTCCTCTCTTCAACGTCTACTGTCTTGACCGGTGCTCTGGTTAATGGCTCGGGTGAAGGCATTGGTGTCAAGAGCTCGACAGCCCCTTACCACAATATTGAGAACGAGGTCGATTTCCGCAAACTGGCCGACGGCTCAGGGGTATCTGAAGAGCTGGTGATCAAGCTGGATGCCGGCACTGTGGCTTACGGTGCCAAGATCGAGTTCAGCAAGATGTTCGGTGGTGAGCTGGAGAGTGGGGTTGTTGAGTTCTGGCGGGATGGCCAGTTGATTGCAACCCAGAGTTTCAGCTCTAACGCGGCCAATGGCGATTATGCTGCCAATTTCCAGGTTCAGCAGGGTGGTTTTGACACCATGGTGATCAAGGCAACCGATAACGGTAAATCGGCCAGTTGGGGTGACAACAGCGACTTTACCGTCAAGTCTATCGAGTTCCTTGGCTCCTCTACTCCGCAGGCAATTGCCTATGGCTCGGGGACAGTGGCACCGCAATGGGGAGCTGATGGCAAAGGGAGTCTGGAGCTGGTTACCGGCACCGTTGAAACGGGTCTGAAAACTGCAGCTGGTCTGGCAATTACCATTACCGCGGAAGGTGCCAACAGCATGGTTGGCAAGGCCAGTGATGGCAGCTTGATCTTCAAGATGCAATTCACGCCTGCAACGGGCAAGTGGGAATTCTTCCAGTATGCAGAGATGCAGCGCCCGGTTGGTGATGGCGACATCGACTTCACCTTCAAGGCCTATGATCGGGACGGTGACGGCTCGCAAGGCAGCTTTGCTGTCAACCCGCTGGCGCGCCCTGATGTAACCGGCGTATCGAGTGCCACTGTGGTTGAAGGGGCTACCTTACAGCATGTTGTGACCTTGAGTGGTGCGACTAATGTAGCGACTGAGTACAGCCTCTCAATCGCGGGTAGTGGTACTCATGCTGCCTCTAACTCTGACTGGGGAACTCTGCAGTTCAGTCACGGTGTTACCTATAACAGCAGCACAGGCAAAATCTCAGTACCAGCCGGTGTGACGAGCTTTACAGTGTCAGTGCCGACAGTGAATGACAAGCTGGTAGAACAGACTGAAACCTTGACTCTGACAGTAGGTGGTGCGACCGGAGCCGGAACCATTACTGACAACGATCTCTCTGTGCGACTGGGCAATGGTCTGGTTGATGAGGATGGTTTGTCTGGCGGAAATGCACACTTGCCTGAGCCTGTGGGTATGCCTGCTAGCGGCCCGCTTTCTGTGACTCAGTCGCTGCAGGTGACTGATGGCAGTGGTGGTAATGTCTCTGGCGTACAACTCAAACTTGTTGGCATCACGGGTCTGAGCGGGGTGACGGGTATTGATGGTCAGCCGGTCAATGTTGTTCAGGATGGCGCCGGGCTCAAAGGGTACTTTGGTAACAACCCCGCCAATGTAGCCTTTACCGTGACGGTGGATAACAGTGCCAATCCACCGAGCTATACCTTTACTCTGCTCAAGCCGCTTAGCCACACAGTAGATGGCCAGAGCACAGTGTTGACCAGCCAGGACGAATTGCGCTTTACCGTCAACTATGAGGTAAGCAAATCTGGAGCTGAGACTGCCACTGGCTCGTTTGACTTGGCTGTGCGTGACGATGTACCAGTTGCTGGCCCGATCTTCCATGCCGTGGAGTCAGAAACCAAGGTTGGCGCCAATGTGCAGCTGATTTTGGATATTTCCGGCTCGATGGGGCGAGATGCTGGCAATGGGAAGACTCGCCTGGATGTCATGAAGGAGTCTGCCAACCAGTTGCTGGATCAATATCTGGCGCAAGGGCAAACTCGGGTGCAGTTGGTACTGTTCAGTGATGCAGCTCGTATGGTTAATCAGGGCACGAGTAGCAACCCCATATACTGGATGACTGTTGAACAAGCCAAAACATGGATCAATGGTTTGACTGCAAATGGGGGCACGGATTATGACGATGCTATTAAATTGGCCGAGACGAATTGGATTGGTACTAATAATGCGAAACCGTTAACCGGTGCTTCCAACGTAAGCTATTTCCTCTCTGATGGTGTACCGGAAGGTAGTGATGGCAGCAATCCCAACACCATTGAGGCGAGTGAACTTGCAGCGTGGACGAAACATCTGCAGAACAATAAGGTGACTGCGCTTGCATACGGCATGGGGAACAGTGTGCCAGCTGGCGAGCTGAACAAAGTTGCATTTGATGGTTACTTGAATGTGGATGGTAATGCGGTAATTGTCCCGGACGTGACCAAGTTGCCACCCATTCTGTTGCAATCTGTGGTGCAGCCGATAGGCGGTAATTTGTTGAGCGGTGTTGAGGGATATGGTGTTGGTGCTGATGGTGGTTTTGTTGGACAACTTACGATCCGCGGCGTGACGTATAACTTTGACGGCAACACCGTTACTACTGCAGGCAATTCGAGTGCGCTCAGCCATAGCTTTGATGCTGCAACCAAAACGCTGACTATCTACATCGATAACAAGCATTCGCTGATTGTCGATCTTGATAACGGCAGTTACCAGTTCTTTGGTGCTGCAGTGTCGCCCTCGGTCAAGCTTGATTTCGGTTACACCTTGAAAGATCTCGATGGTGACACCAGTGCAAGTACGCTGACCTTTGTTGTGGGTTATGACATCAAGTCAACGGGCGATATGATCGACTCTGTGCAGATGTATGACCCCACAGCCAGTAATCAGAAAGTGCAATGGTCGACATCCGGAACTGGCACCCCGATCGACAAGACGCTGCAGCACGTTGAAAACGGCATAGTTGTCGATGTGGGTGTCGGTGGCGACAAGGTCTACCTGGGTAAGGGTAACGATATTATCTATCTGGGAGACAGCCATGTATCCGGTTTCGATAGCAATTCCCAGCAGAAACAGGATGCAGCAGAGCTTGCCGTGGATAGCTTCAGCCGTGGAGCAGATTCGCTTCTGCTGCAAGACCCCAACAATGAAAACAGCGACCTGAAAATCACTGCAAACAGCAATGCCTATCTGGACATTGCTCATGGTGGTGGTGGAGATGACCGAATCTATGGTCAAAATGGCTCTGATGTCATTTTTGGTGGTTCGGGTAACGACCATCTCTACGGTGGTGACGGCAAAGATGCGCTGCGTGGAGGGAGTGGAAGTGATGTGCTTGATGGCGGAGCTGGTAATGACTATCTGATCGGTGGTTTGGGCAATGACATCCTGATTGGTGGGGAAGGGGCTGATACCTTTGTCTGGAACAAGGGGGATACCGTATCCGGCTCCCTGACCAAGGATTACATCATGGACTTCAACAAGGGGTCAGGCTCCATCAACCGTTTGGAAGGAGACAAGCTGGATCTGAGCGATTTGCTGGATCACGATGGTTCTCACAGTACGACTGATCTGAAGAGTCTGCTCTCGGTGTTCCAGGACAATGAAGGGGTGCACCTGCAGGTCAAGGAGAGCAGTACTGCGCCGGTGACTCAGGAGATTGTGCTGATGAACCATACCTTCGACAGTCTGACGGGCGGTTCTGGCACCACGGCCAACCAGGTGATCGATTACATGTTGACCAACAACATGCTCGATATCGACAAGTAAGCCCAACTCGGGGCAATAAAAAGCGGCAGAGCAATCTGCCGCTTTTTTTATCTTTGCAGGGAAGCGAAATCAGTTGCCGAGGGTGGCGAACAGGCTCTGCTCCAGGGTACCGCGGGAGACACAGACCGGCTTGATGGACGGGGCCGGTACGCGCTCGCCTGAGGATTCAACGAAGAACAGCTCGGTGTTGCCCTTGACGTTGACGGTGGCCACGCTGCTGTTGCCGCTCTGGGTGATGATCAGGTTTATCTGCAGGTTCGGGTTGCCCAGTGCAACTTTGGAACCCATGGTGCCGCAGTCCAGCCACTCCAGCCCGTCGGCTGACTGGTTGACGTTGGCAGTCATCAGGCCGGAGCCACGCTGGCTGTTTTCGATGGTGAGGCCGTGATCGGTGAACCACTTCTCGGCGCGAGCCCACACCAGATCCACCGGGATCGCCATTTCCTGAGTGTTGTTGGTTGCCTTGGCAATTGGCGGGTTGTAGCGATACTCCTCACCGCCGTTATTGTCACCAGCACAACCAACCAGCAGCAGCGCCAATGCGCTCCCCATAATCTTTTTCATCTTGTTTCTCTCGTCCATATCACCAGGCCATTGGCCAACCGGCGCCTATTATCGCCGGAGCGACAATCTCTGTCAGCAACCATCCAGCGTTCGGTGTTATGGGGAGGTGATCGGGGTGCTTTACAAAATTGGTTTGCTATCATAGATTTGCTCGAAATTCCTCCATAAGCGCCCCTGTGACCAACATGCTCACCCCGGATCTGCTGCAGCAGATCATCGACCAATTGCCAATGAGTATCTTCTGTCGGGATAGTCATGGGCGTTACCTGTTCGCCAATCGTGAGTTCGCCCGTGAAGCCAAGCTGGAGTCGCCTGCCGAGGTAGTCGGCAAGACAGATGCAGAGATGCCCTGGGGCGATCTCTTTCGCAGTGAGGATGAGCAGCTGCTTGCCGGAGGCGTGCCGATGCTGTATCAGCAGCTCCATTGCAACCGGGGTGGTGATACCTGCTGGATGGAGGTGCACAAGGTGCCTCTTTACACCCCGCAGGGGGAAGCGTGCGCAGTATTCGGGGTGGTTAATGAGATTGCCCAGCGCAAGAGCCTGGAACAGACGGTCAAAAAGCAGCAGTTGTTGCAGCGTTTTCTGCTCGATGCTATTCCTGACCTGATCCGTTTCGATGATCACAACGGGGTGTTGCTGGAGTGCAATCAGGCGTTTCTCGACTTTATCGGCCAGGGGGCGGATGAGGTGCTGGGTCAGCAACTGCCGTTCCGGCTGGCGGCGCCGCAGGGGATGGGTCATGGCGAGTGTTGTCTGCTGGATGCCAGCGGGCAGGGTCGACACATGGAGATCACCCGGGTCGATGTCCCCGATGGTGATGGCCACTCCCTCGGGATCCTGACGCTGGGGCGTGACATCACCGGCCTGCGCACCACTCAGGCGCAGTTGCAGCAGGAGCAGCACTACGACAGTCTGACCGGACTGCTCAAACTCTCCCGATTCTTGCAGACCAGCCGCCATCTTGGGGGACGCAGTGCCACGCTGGTGCTGGTTGATCTGCACCATTTTCGTGAAATCAACGATCGCTTCGGGATCCGGATTGCCGATCGACTGCTGAGCCAGGTGGCCAAGCGGTTGCAGCAGCTGGTACCGCCGCGTTCTCTGCTCTGTCGGGTCGCTGCCGATGACTTCAGCCTGTTGTTGCCGGATTTCAATGAGCCATTGCAGGGGTGGAGCCAGCATCTGCAGCAGCAGTTGATGGAGCACTATCAGGTGGAAGATCATCGCATCCAGATCCCGGTGTTTCTGGGGCTGGCCCAGGGGCGGGCAAGCGATGCCGAGCGGTTGCTCAGTCATGCCGAGGCTGCGCTGGCGCAGGGCAAACGGCAGCAGCATTACTGCACCCTGTTTGCTCCCGAGCTGCATGCCCGGCTCAAGCGACGTCAGCTGATCGCCGCCCAGTTGCCGCTCGCTATCAAATCTGCCCAGCTGGTTGCCGTCTATCAGCCTATTATCTGTACTCGCACTCACCGGCTGCACGGCGCCGAGCTGCTCTGTCGCTGGCCCCATCCCGAGCTTGGGATGATCTCCCCCGACGAATTCATTCCGTTGGCGGAAGAGATGGGGATCATCGGTCAGCTTGGCCAGCTGATGCTGGAGCAGGGGTGTGCCCAGCTGGCGCAGTGGCAAACTGCGCAGCCGGATATGGTGCTCTCCATCAACCTCTCGCCGCTGCAGTTTCGTGATCCGGCGCTCTGTGAGCGGGTCTCTGCCTGCATCGCTCGCCATGGTCTCAAGGCCAGTCAACTGGAGCTGGAGATCACCGAAGGGGTATTGATGGAGAATGCCGACGAGATTGAGACCAACCTCGACAACCTGATCGCCGCCGGTTTTCAGTTGGCCATCGACGACTTTGGTACCGGTTACTGTTCGCTGGCCTATCTGCCGCGTTTGCAGGTGGCGACCCTCAAGCTGGATCGCAGCTTCACTCAGGGGTTGGCCAGCAATAGCGCGACCACTGCTATCGTGCGTTCGGTCATCGGATTGGGCCATGAGCTTGGGATACGGATCACCGCCGAAGGGGTAGAGACACCCGAGCAGCAGCTGTGGCTGACCGAGGCGGGGTGTGATCGGCTTCAGGGCTATCTGTTCAGTCGTCCCCTGCCGCCGGCGGAGTTTGCTGCCAGCTATCTGGCGTGAGAGATCGTCAGAAACAACAAGGCCACTGCAAGGTGGCCTTGTTGTTTTACGATGGAGGCAGGATCAATCCTGGAAGTAGGTGCCCCAGCCATCGTAATCCACCCCATATTTTTCCAGGATGGGCAGCATCTTGGCGATATCGGCAACGATCGCTTCGACATTCAGCTTGCACTCGATGGTGGCATCGAAGCAGAAGATGGTGGCGCCGTCATCCAGCTCCATCTCTTCGGCATCGGTCACTTCAAAACCGGCCTTGAACAGGTCAACCGCTGCTTTTTCCAGACGGTCGAAATCCTGGCAGGCGAAGTGGTGCTCGATGTCGTAATCCGCATCGGGATTGCTGCCATCGGCCAGCAGTTCGTTGACGATCTCGGTGGTCTCATCACGCCACTCTTGCATATTCAGACTCATGTTGCCTCCAGGCGGTATCATTGCGGCAAAGCATACTCGCAGAGTGGATTCGGCTCAATGCGGCGGACCCGCTGAACCTCGAATTTCCATCATATTGGCGCAGACTGCAGGGTGTTCAGAGGCCAGCAAGTGCGTGAAACGGGACTGGGATGGATAATAAATGGCCGCTTCGTTCGGTTGTTGAGCGAACGCACTTTTTATCGTGCCATCATGGTTGACACGCTGCGCTGGAAAGGGTTTAATGCGCGCCGTTGCCCAGATAGCTCAGTCGGTAGAGCAGGGGATTGAAAATCCCCGTGTCGGCGGTTCGATTCCGTCTCTGGGCACCATAATTCCTCCTTAGTTCAGTCGGTAGAACGGCGGACTGTTAATCCGTATGTCACTGGTTCAAGTCCAGTAGGAGGAGCCAAATTCGAAAAGCCCGCTCAATCGAGCGGGCTTTTTCATTTCTAATTGCTGTTGCATGCCGCCAAAAAGAGCGTTGCGCCACAGGTGGCACTGAACAGCAGCATTCCGGTCTGCAGCATGCTGCCAGGGCATGGCTTCTTCTCTCTTTTTCTAGCCCTGATCCACTTCGGTTTCATCACATTCCCTTATCCATTTTGTCGGCCTGAATGGCTGCACTCCTGTGCAGGCGAGCCATCTTTGTTGAATGGCGCCATGGCGTCAATCTCCCCTGCAAAACAATTAATTCAGCACTGTTGAAGAGCGGCTTGTCTGGTGATGTTTCGACCTTTAAGCCATTGTTAACATTTTGGAAAACCGGAGTGACCCTGTGGCTGGGCGGGGATATGATGGGGTCAATGATGTTCCCATCCTGACGGAGAGACCCCAGATGAACAGCCCCTTGAGCTATGTACTGGACGGCATTCATTGCGAGCCGCACTTTTTTACCGTTCCCCTCGATCATGATGAGCCGGATGGTGACAGCATTACCCTGTTTGCCCGCACCCTCTGCCGTAAAGACAAGATCGATGAGAAGTTGCCCTGGCTGCTTTTTCTGCAAGGGGGGCCGGGATTCGGGGCTCCGCGCCCGACGGCCAACAGTGGTTGGCTCAAACGGGCGTTGCAGGAGTTCCGAGTGCTGCTGCTGGATCAGCGTGGCACCGGGATGTCGAGCCCCATCCACGGGCAGAGTCTGGCCAAAATGACCCCGGCCGAGCAGGCGGAGTATCTCGGCCATTTTCGCGCCGACAGCATAGTGCAAGATGCCGAGTTCATCCGGCAGGAGCTCAGCCCCAAGCATCGCTGGAGCCTGCTTGGTCAGAGCTTTGGCGGTTTTTGCTGCCTGACCTATCTCTCGCTCTTCCCCGATAGCCTGCGGGAGGTCTATATCACCGGCGGCATCGCGCCGATTGGCCGCAGCGCCGAGGAGGTTTACCGCGCCACCTATCAGCGGGTGGCTGACAAGAACCGAGCCTTCTTCGCCCGCTTCCCCCACGCTCAGGGGATTGCCAACCGGTTGGCCAACCATCTGCACCAGCACGATGTGCGACTGCCCAACGGCCAGCGCCTTACGGTGGAGCAGTTCCAGCAGCAAGGGCTGGATCTCGGCGCTACGGGTGCCTTTGAGGAACTTTATTACCTGCTGGAAGAGGCCTTTATCGGCGACAAGCTGAGCCCGGCCTTTCTCTATCAGGTGCAGAGCATGCAGCCATTCAATACCAACCCGCTGTTTGCCATCCTGCACGAGGCTATCTACGCCGAAGGGGAGGCGACTCGCTGGGCGGCGGATCGGGTCAGAGTGGAATTCCCGGCGGTGAACTGGGCACCCGGCAAGGATTTCGCCTTCACCGGCGAGATGGTTTACCCCTGGATGTTCGAGCAGTTCCGCGAGTTGCTGCCCCTGAAAGAGGCGGCTCATCTGCTGGCCAACAAGGCGGACTGGGGGGCGCTCTATGACCCGGCACAACTGGCCTGCAACCAGGTGCCGGTAGCATGCGCCGTTTATGCCGAGGATATGTATGTGGAGTTTGACTACAGTCGCGAAACTCTGCGTGGTCTTGGCAACAGTCGCGCTTGGATCACCAATGAGTATGAGCACAACGGTTTGCGTGCCGATGGTGAAGCGATTTTTGATCGCCTGATCACCCTGAATCGGGATCGCTGAATCGTCCGGTAAGGTAACAGACAACAGGGGCCACGGCCCCTGTTGTTTTTTATCAGCTTTTTACCTCTGGTTTGGGGGTATCAGGTTGTGACGGTGGGAGTTGTGGCAACACGATCTGCGGCTGCTCACCGGTCAGGCTCTTGAGGTAGGCAGTCATATCTTCGGCTTCCTGATCTGTGAGGCGCTGCCCCAGCTGGATATCAGCCATGATCTGGACTGCCTCCTTCAGATCCCATACTGCACCATCGTGGAAGTAGGGATAAGTCAGCTCGATATTACGCAGGGTGGGTACCTTGAACCAGCCGATGAACTGCTTCTCTCCGGTGACTGCCCCGCGACCCTGAGCCGGGTTATCCGTTTTGTAACTCTTGACCAGTCCCATCTTCTGATAAGAGTTGCCGCCGATAGCGACCCCGTTGTGGCATGCCGTGCATCCTTTGGCTTTGAACAGTTCATACCCTTTCAGCTGTTGTGCGGTCAGTGCCTTGCTATCCCCTTTCAACCAGCGGTCAAACGGGGCATTGGGGGTAACCAGGGTCTCTTCAAAAGCAGCGATGGCATCGGTGACTTCGTCAATGCCGAAATTGTCCTTGCCATAAACAGCGCTGAAGCGGGTGCGATAACCAGGTAGGGTATGCAGAGTTTCTACCGCCAGATTGTGGGTAAATGCCATCTCCAGCGGGTTGGCGATGGGGCCTGCCGCCTGCTCTTTCAGATCCTTGGCGCGACCATCCCAGAACTGCACGAAGTTGAGGCTGGAGTTGAGTACGGTCGGTGAATTAATAGGGCCCACTTTCCATTTATGGCCGAGTGAGCTGACTTGATTATCCACCCCACCGGTCGCCAGGTTATGGCAGGAGTTACAAGAGATTGCGCCGGATTTGGAGAGTCTTGGCTCGAAAAACAGCATCTTGCCCAATTCGACTTTTTCCGGGTTTGTCACCTTGGCTGGTTCCACGGGCTGTATGGGTTCATTCGCCCAACCGGCACCGGGTAATATCAGTGCCACTAGCAAACAATATTTTCTCATTGCGTCATCTCCCTTGATGCTGTTTATGCCAGCAAGACAAGGATGACGTCAAAGCGCTGCTCATTAATTGATTAAAATCAGGCTTGCTTGATTATTTACAATAAAAACAATCACATATGGTTTGTTGGCAAAATTGGGGCAGGATAATTAAGAGGAGAGTATGAAATTAGCATCATGTCTGGATTATGTGCGAAGCAAAGAAAATGAACAGGCGATTAATTAGATTGCTGTCATTGAATAAAGCGATTATTCAATATGCCTTGCCATTCTGCCGTTAAATAAATACCTATCAAATACATCATTAATAATAAACCGACAGGATGAGAAAATTGTACCCTGCGTTTCAACACCCTCTGTCGTCTTGTTCTTTGGAGCGGCGCCGGATGGTCGTGCTTTTCAATCAAGATAAGGATGTATGATGAGAAAGTCTCTGTTGGCCTGCTCCCTGTTGCTGTGCCCTGTCGTGTTTGCTGCCACCCCCCATTGGGAATATAGCGGTGAGGCGGGGCCTGCCCACTGGGCCAAGCTGACCCCTGAGTTTGGTCAGTGTGCGGGCAGCAATCAGTCGCCGGTTGACCTGAGCGGATTGGTCGAGGCCAAACTGGCCCCGCTGGTACTCCACTATCAGGCGGGTGGCAACACAGTGGTCAACAACGGTCACACCGTGCAGGTCGGTTATGCCCCGGGCAGCACCTTGCAACTCGATGGCACCAGGTTTGAGCTCAAGCAGTTTCACTTCCACGCCCCGAGCGAAAACCTCATCGAGGGCAAATCCTATCCGCTGGAAGGGCATCTGGTGCACGTTAATGACAAGGGAGAGATCGCCGTGGTGGCGGTGATGTTCGAGGCTGGCAAGGCCAATCCGGCGCTGGCGGCAGCCTGGAGTGCATTACCTGCCAAGGTGGGAGAGATTCACACTCTCAAGGCGCCGCTCTCTGCTGAGCAACTGTTGCCCGAGAGCCGTGACTACTATCGCTTCAGCGGTTCCCTCACCACGCCCCCCTGCTCGGAAGGAGTGCGCTGGCTGGTGATGAAGCAGCCGGTCGAGGTCAGTCAGGCCCAGATCGACGCCTTCAAGGCTGTGATGCACCACCCCAACAACCGGCCGGTGCAGCCCCTCAATGGGCGCGTGGTACTGCAATAACACAGTGTTGCAATAGCACAATAGATTGCAAAAACAACAAGAGGGCCGCGAGGCCCTCTTTTGCATGGCGAGGTATCGGCGTGCGATCAGAGGCTGGCGGCGATGCGGGCACCGAGGGCCGCGTTGTTCAATACCAGCTGGATGTTGGCCGCCAGCGAGTTGCCGCCAGTCAGCTCGCAGACGCGGGCCAGCAGGAAGGGGGTTGACGCCTTGCCCTTGATCCCCTGCTCATCGGCTTCACGCAGCGCCTGGGCAATAGCTGCGTCGATATCGGCTTTCGGCATGGCGTGTGCGGTCGGGATGGGGTTGGCCACCACGGCGCCGCCCGCCAGTCCCAGCTCCCACTTGAGGCGCAACGCCTCGGCGATGGCTGCAGGGGTATCAAGGCGATAATCGACCTTGAAGCCGCTCTCGCGGGTGTAGAAGGCGGGCAGCTCCTCGGTTTGATAGCCGATCACCGGCACCCCTTGCGTCTCCAGATACTCCAGCGTCAGTCCGATATCGAGGATCGACTTGGCGCCGGCGCAGACTACGGCCACCGGCGTCTGGGCCAGCTCCTGCAGATCGGCGGAGATATCGAAGGTCTCCTGCGCGCCGCGATGTACCCCGCCGATCCCGCCGGTGGCAAAGACCCGGATCCCGGCCATGGCGGCAATGATCATGGTCGAGGCGACCGTAGTGGCCCCCATCCCTTTGCGTGCCAGCACGAACGGAATGTCGCGGCGGCTGCACTTGGTAACCGCATGGCCAGCCCGACCGAGGGCCTCCAGCGCACCGGCATCCAGTCCCACCTTGAGGCGGCCGTCGAGAATGGCGATGGTGGCCGGAATGGCGCCGTTATCGCGCACCACCTGTTCAACCTGACGGGCCGTCTCCACGTTCTGCGGATAGGGCATGCCGTGGGAGATGATGGTGGATTCGAGGGCGACCACCGGTTTGCCAGCGGCCAGCGCGGCAGCCACTTCCGGTTGGATATCGAGGTAAGCGTTCAGCATGAGTACTCCTCCAGTATGCGGTCAACGGCGGTCTTGCTCAGACCGGAAAAAACGGTATCGGAACAATTGACGGTGAGGGCGGCGCAGCCCAAGGCAAAGCGGGTGGTTTGGGCAATGTCGAGCTGTTGCAGCCAGGCGTGGGCGAGGCCAGCCATAAAGGCATCCCCGCCGCCGGTGACGTTGAGCACCGGGCTGCCCAGCACCGGCAGATGGCCCTGCTGCTCGCCATCGCTGTAGAAGATCCCCTGTTCACCCAGACTGAGGAACAGTCGCTTGATCCCGGCGCGGTGGAACCAGGCGGCCACCATGGGCCAGGTTTCGGGCCCGGCGATGGTCATGCCGCACAGCTGCTCGGCTTCGCTGCGATTGGGTTTGAGGGTGTGGATCTTGCCGAGCCAGGGGCGGATCTTCTCCACCTTGGCCACCGAAACGGTATCGACAAAGATGGCGTGCTCCCCCTGTCGCTCGAACAGCCAGTCGAGGGTATGGATGGCCAGATTGGTGTCGAGCACCCAAAGCCGGGCACCGCCGAGAAAGCCTGCGAGGGGTGTCAGGCGGGCAGGGGTGAGTTGCTCTATGATGGCCATGTCATTGATGGCACAGCTCATTTCGCCGCTGCCATCATGCAGGCTGAGATAGCAGGAGGTGGTGTGGCCATCGAGCACCAGAGTCTGGCGCACATCGACGCCGGCCCGCTGGCTCACCTCCAATAGATGGTGGCCATACTGGTCGTTGCCGACCGCGGTCAGCAGCCGGGTATCGCTGCCGAGTCGCGCCAGATTCTCGGCGATATTGCGGCCAACACCACCGGCCGAGGTGCGCACCTTGCCCGGGTTGGAGTCGCCGAGCAGCAGGTTGTCATGGCTGGTGCCGCAAATATCCATATTGGCACCGCCGATCACCACTACGTAGGGGCCCTCTCGCAGTACATAACCTCTGCCTTGCACATATCCCTGCCGGATCAGGCTGGAGATGTGGCTGGCCAGCGCGGAGCGGCTGATGCCAAGGCGATCGGCCAGCTCCTGCTGGGCAATCATGGGATCCTGACGCAGCAGGGCGAGGATCTCTTGTTCACGCTCAGTCATAGACAAACATCCATTTGCAAACGTTTGTCTATTATTGCTGGGAAACGTTTGCTGGCTATCAGCTTGTACAAAATTTGTCGGCTTGCGCACAAAAAATCGACATTCAAAGCTGGGTTGGCAAGCGGTTTAGCCGGGGAGGGGACTTTTAACGGGTCGGTGGCCTTGCAACGGCTTATAATGGCCGCCGCAAGATGAGGAGAGATGATGGAAAAGAGTGCATTCTGCTGCGTGGGGCTGGTCAATCCCAAGTCTCCGGAAAATGTCGGCTCCGTGATGCGGGCTGCGGGTTGTTACGGGGTCGACGAGGTCTACTACACCGGCAACCGCTTCGAGCTGGCGCGCCGGTTTGCCACCGATACCAAGCAGATGGTGGAGAAGATCCCGCTGCTCGGGGTGGATGATCTGATGGCGTTTATCCCGCAGGGATGCGTGCCCGTGGTGGTCGATCTGATCGATGGCGCTACGCCGCTCCCCGACTATGTCCATCCGGAACGCGCTTTTTATATCTTCGGGCCGGAGGATGGTACGCTCGATCCCGCCCTCTATGGCGCGGTGAAAGATGTGGTTTATGTGCCGACCCAGGGCTGCATGAATCTGGCCGCCTCGGTCAATGTGATCCTCTATGACCGATTGGCGAAGGGGTTCCGGCAACCCTGAGTTGTGGTGTGGCAACGGTGACTCAAACCACAATGGAGACGGTGTTGCTTATGGGCAGGTTGCTGCTGTTGACGGGGCTACGGCATCCTTCTCTTTCTCCTATGGTGGGATCAGTTTTCGCCTGCCTTGACCGCCTGTTCCTCGAGAAAGTCGCGGTAGTAGTCATAGAGGTGATAACGGCGATATATCTCGGCCAGCGTGCCGTGACGGATCAGATTCACCATCTCCTGATCCCACAACTGCAGTAGCCGGTCGCCCTGCTCGGTATCGGCAAAAATGGGATAAGTCGGGATCCAGCGCAAAATGGTGCGGTACATATTGGCCGGGGTTTCATCGGCGGCATGGAGCACGCCAGCGGTCAGGTAATAGCGATAGCGCCCCTTGCCAATCAGCTGCAGAGCCATCTCATGGTTGTCGATCTCGTGCCACCGCATGGTGACCGGAAGATATTTATCCAGCACCCATCCTCGCCGCCAGAGTACGGTCTCTCCCTCCAGGCTGCGCTCTCCCCGCCATTGCGGCTGCCACTGCTTGAGCATGAAGACGGTCACATCATCGGCGGAGGCTGGCTGATGGGGCTGCTTGACCCCCTTGATCTCGTCCAGATAGACACTCATCGCCATATCCCCCTCTTGCCTGGCGACCATGGCGACGGCGCGTTTGTAGGGCACGATATGGGGCACGATCTGATAGCCGTGGGGTTGGTAGATGGTTCGCACCAGATCGAGATAGATACCGCGGCCATCCGGTTGGCAGAAACCGGGCCAGCCATCGCAATAGACGTGAATATCAGCTGTGCGAGCGTGGGCGATCGCACACAGAGAGCAAAGCAGCAAACAAGCGATGCGCAGCATGGTCAGCATTTTCCTCGCAGGGGGTGAGGAGGAGAGCACGTATCACCTGATTTATACCATGCATTGATCGCGGCGGGCGGAGAAAACATCCCGCATCTCCATTTTGCGACAGGGTCGAGGGTTATTTGCGGTCGGATCGTTATGATCGAGTAAAGATTCAATAGCACCCCAATCAGTAGAGGAGACTGCATTATGCCATCGATCAAGACTCTGCTCTGTCCAGTCGATTTTTCCCAAATGTCTCGCGCGGTACTCGACTATGCCGTTTTCATGGCACAGAGCCATCAGGCCCAGCTCAAGCTGATCCACGTGGTTGATCAACTGCACGGTTTTGACAGTTACAAGATCCTTCATATGACGGCCATCGAGATCACCCACGAGATGGAGCGTCAGGCCAGAACCCAGCTCAAAGAGCTGGTTGCCACCCTGCCGATCCCGGCCACCTTTGATATTCGCTTTGGCCGAGCCGCCGATGAGATTGTCATTCAGGCCAAGGAGGATGAGGTTGAGCTGATCGTGATGGGTAGCCACGGTCGCTCCGGTATCAGCCATCTGCTGGTAGGCAGTGTCGCCGAGTCTGTGGTGCGTCATGCACCCTGTCCGGTACTGGTGGTGCGCCAATAACGCGCCACGTTTAGTGTGAAAAGCGTAACAAACAAGGCCAGCGATCGCTGGCCTTGCGTTTTCTGGTGTTGTGCCCGCTAGCCGTGGGCGTAGATGACACTTCCTCCCTTGATGGTATCTATGATGGCTCTGGCCTGCTCTTTGGGCAGGGCGGGGCAACCCCAACTGCGGCCCAGCTTGTCATATTTGCGCAGATGGGTCGGGCTGGCATAGGCGGCGCCATGTACCACGATGGCACGCTTGCGGGCATTGCTGTTCTTGCCAGGGCTGAGCCCGTCCAGCCGCAGGGAGTAGCCATGTTTGCCCAGATAGGTTTCTGCGGTGCGATAGACGCCGAGGGAACTTTGGCGGGAGTTGAGCTGGTTGGAAAAGTGTTTTGCGGCCAGTTCACCTGAGTTGCGGCCATGGCTGACCCAGGTGTGATAGAGCAGCTTGTGGCGTTTCATATCGATGACAAACAGTCTGCGCTGGGTGGATGGCTTGCTGTAATCGATGATGGTGAGAATGGGTTTGCGTTTGTGGCGCACAGTTTGATAACTGTTGAGTGCCTGACGAAAGGTCTGTTTATCCAGCTTGCCTGCCAGACCCAGTTGACGATAGAGGCTCTGATCCCAGCTGGCATCTGCCGTACTGCTCCAGATGAGCGATATCAACAGCAGTGGCAAAAACAGCCACCCGCGTTGCCAGTCTATGTTCCCGCGCGCTTGTCTCATCCGTGAATATCTCCTTGTCACTCCCTGTCAACGACGCGGATATTGCCATCAATCCGCTCGATAGTTATATGCAAGGTGCTGAAAAGGCGCAATAAAAAAACCGGCCGCAGAGCGGCCGGAAGTCATTCAAACAGTAGACATTGGTATCACAGGGTATAACTGACTTCCAATTACTTAGAAGTTGTACTGCAGGGCAACCGCGACTACGTCATCGGTGTTCTTGCCCAGAGAGTTGGTGGACTTGCCATCTACGGAGTCCAGCAGGTTCAGCTTGTAATCAACGTAGGCGTTGAAGTTCTCGGTGAAGTTGTACCAGGCACCGATAGATACGTACTCGGTGTAGGTATCATCGATACCACGAGCGGAGTCTTTCACGTCAGTGCGCAGGTAGGCCAGAGAAGGCTTGAACTTGCCGATGGTGTACTGGGCAACGGCTTCGTAGCCATCCATCTTCTCGGCGTAGCCGTTGTTGACGAACAGGTGGTCTTCACCGTGGGAGTAGGTTGCAGCCAGGTAGAGGTCGCCAGTTGCATATTTGGCGCCGAAGCCCATCAGCTTGGCATCCTTGTCGCCACCGAAGGCGGCGTAGCGAGCTTGCTCGTCAGTCTTGCCAGCCTGGTTATAGGCAGCACCCAGGCTCAGGCCCATATCGAAATCGTAGTTGGCAGATACTGCGAAGCCTTCAGCAGAACCTTTGCTATTCCAGCTTTCGCCGTTGTAGGTGTTGCCGTTGAAAGATTCAGTGATTGCACTGCGACCGGCGTTTTGCGGATCGTTGTTACCGGTGAACTGGGCACCCAGAGTCAGACCCTGATAGGTGTAGATGTACTGGGCCAGACCGTTGGTACGGCCGGTACCGAATACTTCAGTATCTTTGCCCAGGCCGTCACCGCCCCACTCAGGCAGGACGTCGGTATAGTTGTTGACGGCCTTGGTGAACAGACCATCCTGACGACCATAGCTGAAGGCGCCGAAACGGTCGTGCTTGATGCCGGCATAGGCATAACGCAGCTCGTCGTTGTCAGAACCGGAAGTCGGCAGGTTGTACTCGGCAAAGCCGAACGCCTTCATCTCGGGAGCAATCTTGGTCTCGCCAGCAACGTGCAGACGGAAGTAGCTCTGGTCACCTTCGGAACCGTTGTCGTCAGTACCGTAGTAAGCACCTTGTGCACGGCCGCCGATTTCCAGCTTGGTATCGTTCTGGTTGTAAACGGTAGCAGCATGGGCGCCGCTCGCCAGCAGCAGGCTGGAGATGGCAATAGTCAGTGCAGACTTCTTCATATGCGTTATTCCTCTGATGTAAACACTTCCGAACTTGTTGTCGGTTCTGTGAAATCGGAAATGGTCCGATAGCCACACGGTAGGCGTCCCAACCTTGACTGGGCCTGAATCCATCGTTGTTTAATTGAGGTGACGAGGTCGTTATCAAGACTGGATATGACGGTTTTTGACAAGATAAAAAGAGATTAAATTCAATGAATTATTTTCTAGTGACTTTTTTGACATCAAGGCTGTTCTGAGCAACAAGGTCGATGGTTCAAGTTGTGAGCTAGATCACGG
>NZ_QAJD01000181.1:39265-40031 GCF_003061465.1 Aeromonas sp. HMWF017 | reverse complement strand
GGCCTTGATGGAGGCGCCAGAGACGGTGCGTGACGTGCATCAGGCCTATGTGGCTAGCGGTGCCCGGGTCATTACCACCAACAGCTATGCGCTGGTGCCGTTTCATATCGGCGATGAGCGTTTCTTTGCCGACGGGGAGGGGTTGGCAGCGCTGGCCGGTCAGCTGGCCCGTGAGGTGGCTGACGAGCAGAAGGGCGCCGTGCAGGTGGCGGGTTCTCTGCCACCGCTGTTTGGCTCCTACCGTGCCGACCTGTTCAAGGCGGACCGGGTGAGCGAGCTGGCGACGCCGCTTATCCGGGCGCTATCCCCTCATGTGGATATCTGGCTGGCCGAGACCATGAGCCTGATTGCCGAGCCACTGGCTCTGAAAGCGCTGCTGCCTGACGATGGCAAGCCGTTCTGGGTCTCCTTCACGCTGGAAGATGAGGCGCCGGGCAACGAGCCGCGACTACGTTCCGGCGAGCAGGTGGCTGATGCGGTGACCGCGCTGGTGGCGGCCGGGGTCGATGCCATCCTGTTCAACTGCTGTCAGCCCGAGGTGATTGAGGGGGCGCTCAAGGTGGCAAGTGCTGCGTTGCAGGCAGAGGGTCGCAGCGACATCCGCCTCGGTGCCTATGCCAACGCCTTCCCGCCGCAGCCCAAAGAGGCCACCGCCAACGATGGGCTGGACGAGATCCGCGCCGATCTGGGGCCGCTGGATTATCTCGGCTGGGCCGAGCGCTGGCGCGCGGCCGGGGCGAATTTGATCGGTGGTTGCTGCGGCATC
>NZ_QAJD01000181.1:6180-39255 GCF_003061465.1 Aeromonas sp. HMWF017 | reverse complement strand
TTCAGGCGCTGAGCCGCCGGTTGCGCTAAGGAGCTTCCATGAAAGAGAGCAAGATTGGGCTCTGGTCACTCACCGCGCTGGTGTTCAGCTCCATGGTGGGGGCGGGAATTTTTAGCCTGCCCCAGAACATGGCCGAGGTGGCTGGCGCCCGCGCCGTGCTGATCGGCTGGGGCGTGACGGGTGTGGGCATCCTGGCGCTCGCCATGAGTTTTCTCTATCTGTCGCGACTCAGGCCGGATCTCGACGGCGGTATCTACAGCTATGCCCGCGCCGGTTTTGGCGAGCTGGTGGGATTCTTCTCCGCCTGGGGTTATTGGCTCTGTGCCACCATCGGCGTGGTGGGCTATCTGGTCATCGCCTTTGCGGCGCTGGGCAGCTTTATCGATACGCCGGAGCAGATCTGGTTTGGTGACGGCAACACGCTGGCGGCGTTTGTTGGCGAGTCCTGCATCCTCTGGGCGGTGCACCTGCTGGTGGCCCGCGGCGTGCAGCAGGCGGCGCTGTTCAATCTGGTGGCGACCCTGGCCAAGAGCCTGCCGCTGCTGCTGTTTATCCTGTTTGCCTGCTACTTGTTCGATCCGGTCACCTTCGCGGCGGATCAGCAGGGCAGTAGCCTGGCGGTGCCGGTTTCCGAGCAGGTGCGCAATACCATGCTGCTCACTCTCTGGGTCTTCACCGGTATCGAGGGAGCCGCGGTGTTGTCGGCCCGCGCCAGAAACCGGCGGGATGTGGGCACGGCCACCGTGCTTGGGGTGCTATTGGCGCTGCTGCTCTATGTGCTTATCTCGGTGCTGGCGCTCGGAATATTGAGCCGACCCGAGCTGGCGGCGCTGCCCAACCCCTCCATGGCAGGGCTGATGGCCCAGATGACCGGCTCATGGGGCAAACTGCTCATCAGCGTCGGCCTGATCGTCTCGGTGCTTGCCTCCTACGTGAGCTGGACCCTTTTCTCGGCGGAGGTGCCCTTCAGCGCGGCCCGACACGGTGCGTTTCCCGCCATCTTCCAGCACCAGAACCGCAACGGGACGCCTATCGCATCGCTCTGGCTCACCAGCCTGACGGTGCAGACTTGCCTGCTGCTGGTGTGGCTGCTCGACAAGGGCTACACCAGCCTGCTGCTTATCTCTACCTCGATGATTTTGGTGCCCTACCTGCTGATCGGCCTGTTCTTGCTCAAGCTTTCGTTCAGCAGGAAGGGGGAGAGCGGGCAGGGCCGCGGTCTGATGCGGGCGGTGGCGCTGGTGTCGAGCGGTTACGGTTTCTGGCTGCTCTATGCCGCCGGGGTGGAGTATCTGCTGCTCTCCTTGCTGCTCTACGGGCCGGGTCTGCTGCTGTTTCTCTACAGCCGTCGTCAGTTGGGCGCAGATCTTTGCCTGAGTGGCCGCGAGCGGCTGTTGGCCGGAGTGACCTTGCTGAGCCTGATCCCCGCCGTCTGGTCGTTCGCCCATCTCTGACACCGAAGATATGGTTGACCATAAAAGAGAGCGCCACCGTGGCGCTCTCTTGTTATCAGGGACTGGTTATCAGGGGCTTGCTATCCGGGAGTTGCTGTTCGGGGCGAAGGCCTAGCGGCTGGCAGGTCCGGCCGGTTTGCCAAACAGCACGGCGAGTTTTTGTCGCCACGGCAAGCCACGGGCGTCATGCAGCATGTCGCGCCACTCGTGGAAGGTGAGGGTGAGGGGATTGAAGCTGTGGATCGGCTTGGTGATGCCAAAGCGACACGGCTCGGCAGGATCTTCCTCGACAAAGGTACCAAGCAGCCGATCCCAGATGATCAGCACCCCGGCGAAGTTGCGGTCTATGTACTTGGCGTTGCTGGCATGGTGCACCCTGTGGTGGGAGGGGGTGTTGAAGACCCACTCAAGCCAGCCGAGTTTGCCCACCACCTGGGTGTGGACGAAGAACTGGAAGCCCAGACTCAGCAGCACGGTGGCGACCACCGCCTCAGGCGGGAAGCCGATGACAATCATCGGGATCCAGAACAGCCACATGCCGGAGATCGGGTACATCAGGCTCTGGCGAAAGGCGGTGGAGAGGTTGAGGCGCTCCGAGCTGTGGTGCACCACGTGGGAGGCCCACAGCCAGCGAACATGGTGGCTGGTGAAGTGGAACAGCCAGTAGCAGAGATCCTGCAACAGAAACAGCAGTAGCACACTCCAAAGATTCAGCTCGATATCGAACAACCGCCAGCCCCAGAGGGTGTCATACAGATAAGCAATGGCGATGGCCGCCAGCGCGTCGCCCCCCTGGTGCATCAGGGCCAGCGTGGCGTTGGCGAACAGATCCCGCCACTGGTAGGTGGCGGTGGGAAAGGCCGCGCCATGTTTGCGCAGGTAGAGCATCTCCCAGCCGACAAAGGCCAGAAAAACCGGGGAGAGGTAGAGCAAAAGCAGTTGCACATCCATATTCGGCCATCCATTCAGAGCAATTGCTCTCCAGCATAAAGGATGGCTTTAATATTTCATTAACATTTTTCTGCCAACGAAGAGATGGCATGAAATATGGCGCGGCAGCAGAGGAAGGCGCGGCGGATGGCTATGCTTGATGCAGGCTTTTTCAGGAGGTGCTGGCTTATGCGCGTCTGGTGTTGCTTGTTGCTGGGGTTGTGCATGATGGCGCACGCCAAGACCCGGGTCGAGATCCTGGCGGATGCCGCCTATCCCCCCTACTCCTGGCAGGAGGGGGAGGAGGTCAGGGGGATCTATGCCGACATCATCCGCGAGGTGACCTCTGCTATGCCTGACTATGAGGTGGTGCTCAAGCCTATGCCGTGGCGGCGCGGTCTGAGCATGGTGGAACAGGGGACCGCCTTCGCCATCTTTCCACCCTACTACATGCCCGATACCCGGCCTTATATGTGGCCCTACTCCCAGCCGATGCTGGATGAAGAGCTGGTGGTGATGTGCGGCGCCAGTGTGGCGGCCAATACCCCGCAGGCCAGCTTTCCGCTCGACTATCATGGTTTACGCTTTGGCATGAACGCCGGTTTTGCCGTCGGCGGCGATGCCTTTTGGCAGGCGGTAAAAGAGAAGCAGATCGACGTGGAGGAGGTGAAAAGCAATCGGGAGAACCTGCTCAAGATTGTCCGCGGCCGGGTCGATTGCACCATCAATGATCGCCTCTCCCTGCTCTATGAGTTGCTCAACATGATAAAGGCCGATCAGCTGGCGGTGGCCGATATGTCCCTGCTCAAACAGGGGCCGGTGCTCAGCAAGGAGCAGGGGTTTCTCGGATACAGCCGCAAGGGGGAGTACCCCTACAAACAGGCCTTTATCGACCAGTTTGACAAGGAGCTCTATCAGCTCAAAAAACGTGACGGGGTGAAAGTGATCGTGGAGCGCTATCTGGGAAAGTCCCCGCGCTGAGCCGATGAGAGGGGCACTCGGGTTCAGCTGGGTTAAGCCTGCTCAGCGTGACGCACAAGAAGAGGGACCTTGCGGTCCCTCTTCGTTTATCCAGCAGAGCGTGTTGGCTACAGCACCTGACTCAGGAACTGGCGCAGACGCGGGGAGGGAGGATTGTCGAAGAAGTCAGCGGGTTTTTCATCCACCAGCAGTTCGCCACTTTCCATAAAGAGCACCCGATCCGCCACTTCCCGGGCAAAGCCCATCTCGTGGGTCACCACCACCATGGTCATCCCCTCGCGAGCCAGCCCCTTCATCACATCCAGCACTTCCCCCACCATCTCGGGGTCGAGCGCACTGGTGGGCTCGTCGAAGAGCATGATGCGCGGCTGCATGGCGAGTGCCCGGGCAATGGCCACCCGCTGTTGCTGACCGCCGGAGAGTTGGGAGGGATAGCTGGCCGCTTTCACCGACAGCCCCACTTTCAGCAGCAGCGCCTTGGCTCTGTCTTCGGCCTCACGGCGCGACAGGCCACGCACCTTCTGCGGAGCGAGGCAGATATTATCCAGCACCGTCAGGTGGGGAAAGAGGTTGAAGGACTGGAACACCATGCCCACCTCTTCCCGCAGCTTGTTGACATCGCCCGGCTCGGTCAGGCTGATGCCGTCGACTACTATGTTGCCGTCGTTGATGGTCTCCAGCTGGTTGAGGGTGCGCAGGAAGGTGGACTTGCCCGAGCCGCTGGGGCCGACGATCACCACCACTTCCCCTTCGGCCACCTCGGTGCTGACATTTTTCAGGGCGTGCACTTCGCTACCGTAGAACTTCTCTACGCCGGTCGCTTTGATGATGGGATCAGTTGCTTTTCGCATATTTCACCTCGAGACGGCGTACCAGGAAAGAGAGGGTGCCGGTCAGCACCAGATAGAGCAGGGCCACGGTGAACCATACCTCGAACGGGCTGAAGGTGGAGCTCACCACTTCGCGCCCCGCCTTGGTCAGGTCGGTGATGGAGATGACCGAGACCAGCGAGGAGTCCTTGATCAGGTTGATGAACTGGCCTGCCAGCGGTGGCAGCACCCGCTTGAACGCCTGCGGCAGGATGACATAACGCATGGTCTGGGCCGAGGTCATACCCAGGCTGCGACCCGCCTCCATCTGCCCCTTGTGAATGGAGCTGATGCCGGCGCGGACGATCTCCGCCACATAGGCACCGGTAAAGACCGCCAGCGCGGCGACCCCGGCGGTGAAGCGGTCGAGGTTCAGCACGGTGCCAATAAAGAAGTAGACGATAAAGATTTGCACCAGCAGCGGTGTGCCGCGGATCAGCTCCACATAGGTGATGGCCAGATTGCGCAGGGCCGGATTGGGGGAGAGGCGCGCCAGCCCGGCCAGGGTGCCGAGCAGGATGGCGAAGATGCCTGCTACCAGCGAGAGCTTGACGGTGACCCAGACGCCCCAGGCGATGGGGCCTGCGGTCCAGCTCAGTTGGGTGTCGAGGGTATCGCCACGAAAAACGGTATCCCCTTCGGCGACTTGTACGCCGGTACTGGCGATGGCTTGCCGCACATTGGGGTCGAGATCGTCTTGCAGGAACAGCTTGCCCTTCTCGGCCTCGCTGGTACCCGCCATCACGGTGCCGTCAAATTCGGCCAGATTCTTCTGCTCCGCCTGATAGGCGATGTATTGGGGAATACGTTCCCAGCGCCAGGTGTAATCCACTGACTGGACAGCCTTGTAGATGCCGAATACGGCAACCAGCAGCATCAGCAGGAAAACCCCATGCCAGAGTAGCTGATTGGGCTGTTTTTCCATCTGTCTTGTCGGTTTGGGTGTGTGCACAGTCACAACCTCTTCTCGTTATTGTGTGGGGAGCTGCGTGGTGCAGGGGCGGCATGTGCCGCCCCCCGGAGGTTATTTGAGCTGGTTCAGCCAGGCGTTGGATTCGAACCACTTCTTGTAGAGACGGTCGTAGCTGCCATCGCCCTTGATCTGGCGCAGGTAGTTGTTGAACCAGTTGAGGGTGTCCTGATCCCCTTTGCGGATGGCCCAGGCCAGCGGCTCGAAGGTGAACGGCTTGTCGAGGTGCACTACGGCGCCCTGATTCTGGGAGGCGAAGATGGCGTTGTAGGGCAGGTCATAGACGAAGGCATCGACCTTGCCGTTGATCACTTCCAGCTTGGCGTCATCCTGGGTTTCAAACTGCAGCAGGGTGGCTTTGGGGATCAGGCGCTTGACTGCCTGCTCGCCGGTGGTGCCGAGCTTGACCGCGATCTTGTATTTCGGGTCGTTGAGGTCGGTGAAGGATTTGATTTCGCCCGCTTTCTCTTTGCGCAGGACAATGGTCTGGCCGACCACGATGTAAGGATCGGCGAAGTTGACTCGCAGGTTGCGCTGGGGAGTGACGGTCATGCCGCCCATGATGACGTCGAACTTGTTGGTCAGCAGCGCGGGAATGATGCCGTCCCAGGCGGTGTTGACGAACTCGACCTTCACGCCCATCTCTTTGGCGACCATCTTGGCGAGATCCACGTCAAAGCCGATGTACTGGCCCTGCTTGTTGGTCATCTCGAAGGGTTGATAGCCCGCATCGAAGCCAACCCGCAGCACGCCGCGTTCGAGCACGGCATCCAGGGTGGAGGTAGGGGCTGGGGTCGGGGCCGCCGTGGCGATCCCGCAAAACAGCAGGGTAGAAAGAATCAGTTTTTTGATCATAAGTGACGTCTCTGTCGGTGGTGTGTTCGGCCTTGAACCTGATCCCGTGCGACTCCGTGGCACAAGAGACTGCTGCATCCGGCAACAGGCAAGACAGGATGAATGTCTTGAGCGGGACAAAAGCCCCATATGAGATGCTATGAATAGTGGTTGAGTGAAAAATGTACCAAAAACAGATTGTGTCAGAAGACTCAACAGGTTAGAGACATTTATTGCTCATGGCTTCATTCATAAAATCACACGAAAACAACATATCTATCTAATTGAGTGGGTTCAAGCCCAAATTATCCCCAAGACATTTTGTTACAAAGTCAGGGCGCCGCTTGCGGCTCTTATTGTGCTATTGGGCTCCGTAAGAGGCTTCTTGTGGGGCTTATACGAATACGCATTGGTGGGATATCACACGCATTGCTCTGTTTGTCAGCAAACGAACGGGCTTTATTGTGAAAACCATCAAGTCGCACTGGGTCTTGGCAAACGCTTCTCATATACTCAGTTACCCTCTCTGCATGGCTTTGGTATGGACGCCTCACTACTGCTTAAGCTGGATATTTTTACCTTGATGATCATGGCCTTGTGTGGCTATTGTCTCGGTTTCCTCACTCTTACCATCATTCGCGTTACCCACAACGATATTCCCGGCGTCGGGGTCTGGTGGTGGTCCAGTCTGTTTGCCATGCTGGGTCAGGCGGGGTTTGCCAGCCTGCTGCTTACACCTACTCCCTATGGCTCCTGGGTGGGCAATGTCTTCCTGATTTTTCATGTGTCGTTGCTGCTGGTTGCCCAGCGCTGTTTCTTCCGTCAATCGCCGGGCTGGCCTGTCTGCTGGGGATTCATCCTGCTGTTTGCCGCCGTCATGACCTGGTCGGTTGCCATTGATGGCCGGATTGCGGTGCGGGTGATGATCAGCAGCGCCACTTTCCTCGTGCTCAGTACACTCATCATCTGGCAGCTCTGGCGTCACGGCCGACCCGATTATCAGGTGGCGGTCTGGGTGCTGATTGGCCTCAATCTGGTGCTGATCGCCATGACCCTGATGCGGATGTTTACCGTGTGGGGCGAGGTGATCGAAAGCCCGTTCCAGCGTCAGCTGTTCAACGTGTTGCCCTATGTCTCCATGCTGGTGGGTAGCTCCATGCTCACCTTCGGGGTGCTGCTGCTCTGCAACCAGCACCGGGCGCTGGAGCTGCGCTATCAGGCCAGTCATGATCCGCTGACCGGCTTGTTCAATCGCCGTGGTTTTATGGAGCGTCTGGCCCGTGGACGCCCTGCACTGCAGGGGGCGCTGGTGGTGCTCGATCTGGATGACTTCAAGCAGATCAACGATCGGCATGGTCATGAGGTGGGGGATCGGGTGTTGGAGCGGGTCGGGTTGGCACTGCGCGAGCTGGAGGGAGTATTGGCCAGTCGCTTTGGGGGCGAGGAGTTTGTGTTGCTGTTTCGCCATGCCACCGCAGACGAGGCGATCGCCCGTTGTCAGTCACTGCTGGTTCAGCTCGCGGCCAGCGAGGTGGAGGGGATCCATATCACCGTCAGCATGGGGATTGCTCACTGGCAGGGGGAGTGGCACTTTGACAGCCTGTTCCGCCGCGCGGACGACGCCCTCTATCGGGCCAAGCGGGAAGGGAAGAACCGGGTCTGTCAGGCGGCCTGAGGCAGGTATAGGTTCAGGGATAAAGGCAGGGCGCGATGATCCGCGCCCTGACTGCTTCTGCTTGCCGGATCTGGCTTGCCAGATGCCATCCGCTACTCTGAATCCGCTTGAGCCGTTCTCGGTGCCTGCGCCTTGAGGAAGGGGAGCAGCAGCAGGGCCGAGACGCCGGCCGCCACCGAGATCACCACGAAGAAGCCGTTCCAGTGCCAGATCTCCATCACCTTGGCCAGCGGATAGCCCGACAGCGCCGCCCCCATGTAGGCAAACAGCCCGACAAAGCCGGTGGCGGCCCCCGCCGCGTTTTTGTGGGAGCACTCCGCCGCCGCCATGCCGATCAGCATCTGGGGACCAAACACGAAGAAGCCGATGGTAAAGAAGCAGGCCGCCTGCATCACATAGCTGAAGAAAGGCATTAGCCAGAGCGACCCCACCGCCAGCAGGATCCCCACCGCAAAGATCAGGTTCATCGGGCCGCGGTTGCCGTTGAACAGCTTGTCCGATCCCCAGCCAGCCACCAGGGCGCCGATAAAGCCCCCCACCTCGAACATGGAGATGGCCGAGTTGGCGCTCATCAAATTGAAGCCGCGCTGCTCGGTCATGTAGAGATTGCCCCAGTCATTGATGGCGGTGCGCACCACATAGACCAGTACGTAACAGCAGGCCAGCAGCCAGATATAGGGGTTGCCCAGCACATATTTGCGCAGGATCTGGCGATGGGAGAGGCCCGCATCCTGAGTCTGCTGGGCCAGCTCCATGGCATCCTTGCGCCACTCGCCTACTGTCGGCAGTCCCATGGCACTCGGGGTATCGCGCAGTCGCCAGCAGAGGAACAACCCCGCGATGATGGCGATAAGGCCGGGCACTATCATGCCGTAGCGCCAGCCATGTTGCAGAGCGATGGTGCTGACGATAAGGGGGATGAGCGCGCCGCCGACGTTGTGGGCGGTGTTCCAGGCCGACCACCAGACCCCGCGCTCGGTGCGCGAATACCAGCTGGTAAGCAGCTTGGAGCAGGGGGGCCAGCCCCAGCCTTGGAAGAAGGCGTTGGCGACCCAGAGGGCGGCAAACATCCAGAGTGCCGACGAGAGGCCGAACAGGATATTGATAACGCCGGTGGCCATCAGTCCGACCCCCATGAAGTAGCGTGGGTTGGCGCGGTCACTGATGATGCCGGAGAAGAACTTGGAGCAGCCGTAGGTGATGTAGAACAGAGTCCAGAGCATGCCGATGTCGGACTTGTCCAGCATGCCGCTCGCCAGCATGTCCGGCATGGCGAAGTTGAAACTCTTGCGAGTGAAGTAGAAGACCGCGTAGCCCAGATACATGGTCAGTAGTAGGTGCAGCCGCCAGTGGCGATAGGTGGCATCGATCTCGGCCTGATCCCGGATAAGAGGCCGGGGCGGCGCGCTTCTCATAAAACTCAGCACAGGCAGGCCCTCTGGTGGTGATTAGCCATGACTCTCCTCCCGTCTGCGACTGGGCAGGTTGACCGTCAGCTGGGTGCCGTGGATGCAGGAGAGTTGCAGACTGCCCCCGAGCGCCTGTACCCGCTCGCGAATGCCGAGCAGGCCATAGCCCTGTTGCGGGCGGCTTTCCGGCAAACCGCGGCCATCATCTTCCAGCACCAGTTGCAACTGCTCGCCGCTGGTCCGGGCGCGAATGGTGACCGAGTGGGCGTTGGCATGTTTGACCACGTTGTTGAGCCCCTCCTGACAGACCCGAAACAGGGTGACCCGCTGGGCATCGGAGAGATCTCCATCTGCCAACTGCCACTCCAGCCGGGTGACGATGCCGTGACGTTCCAGCTCCAGCTCTCGCAGCAGTGCCCGTACCGCCTGCTCCAGGGTCATGTCGTCGAGCTGGCGCGGGCGCAACCGCCCGAGCAGACCGCGCACCGCGTCGTATATGCCGAGCGATAGGGTATCGATCAGGGCGCTGCTCTGGCCCACACCTGTGTTATCGGGAGCGAGGCGGCGTACAATGCCGGCCTGGGTGCGAATGGCGGTGATGGTCTGGCCGATATCGTCGTGCAGCTCGCGCGCCACCTCCTTGCGGATGCTCTCCTCGGTCTCCAGCAGCCGCTCGGTGAGCTGGCGATTGTGGGCGAGCTGGCGCGTCAGCGCCTGATTGAGTTCCCGCTGGCGCTGGATCCCGGCACCCAGCAGCAGGCCGGTGAGGCTCTGGGCCAGCAGGGAGAGCAGCAGATCCAGCGGGTGATCATGCCAGGCCTGACTGGCCAGCAGGGCGATGGTGTTCATCAGGGTGGCGAGCAGCGCCCCTTGCCAGCCGTAGCGCCACGCCATGGCGATGATGGGGATGGCCAGACAAAACGGGGTGAAGCGTACCAGCGAGTTGGGCAATCCCAGTTGCAGCCAGAGGCTCAATACGAACAGCAACAGATACCAGACCAGATGGCGAAAGCGCCACTCCACCGGTTGATCCACCAGCGCAGGCCCCAGCGGCACCCAGGTGGCGCGGGTGAGGTAGTGCCAGATCAGCATGCAGGTGGAGGTCAGCGTCAGCCCGCCGGTCAGGCTGAGCAGCAGGGCCGAGAGGCCATCTTCCCCCGCCAGATGCCAGAGCAGGGCTTGCAGCAGCGCCGCCGCCGTGACGGTGGCGAGCAGCAGCAACAGTTGCTGCCAGTCGTTGCGCACCTGTTGGCGACGGGCAATCAGCAGCGGTAGCAGGGTCAGCAGACTGCCCGCGACCAGCCAAGGCCAGTGGGGCAGCCCCACCTCCAGATTGAGCCAGTAGAGCAGCAGTCCTTCGCACAGCAACAGCGGCGGCCAGTAGTGGCCGGGACTTTGCAGCAGCAACCCGAGGCGCAGGCCGAAGGGGAACAGCAGCACCGCCAGCGCAGGGCCGCCCGCCAGATGCAGGCTGATGCTCCAGAGGCAAAACCAGCCGGCGGCAAAGATGAAGCAGGCCGCCAGCGCGATGGCGACATAGCTGGCAAAACGGGAGATCACCAGCTATCCAGCATGCGGTGGGCCAGCTCGACGTTGTTGCTGACCTTGAGTTTGTCCATCAGGTTGGCGCGATGGACGTGGACGGTTTTTGGGGAGAGGCCGAGCTGTTCGGCGATGGCTTTCACCTCCAACCCCTGTGCCAGCAACTGGGCAATCTCCCGCTCCCGATTGGTGAGGGGATCCCGGCTGCTGCTGGCCAGTTTCTGGGCGATGTCCGGCGTAAGATAACACCCCCCCTGGGCGGCGGTACGCACGGCAGCGATCAGCTCGTCCGGACTGCAGCGCTTGGAGAGAAATCCCTTGGCGCCGGTCTGCAGCGCCTGCTCGATGAGGGCGGGGCTGTCGTGAACCGAGAGCATCACTACAGCCAAGCCGGAGGGGAGCTGCTTGAGCAGCTCCAGCCCCGACTGGTCGGGCATCGAGATGTCGCAGACGCAGACCCGCGCCCCGCTGCCGGGCAGGCCGGCAAGGGCGTCGCTGGCGGAGCCGAATTCGGCGACTACCTGCAGGTCGGGCTCCAGATTGAGCAGTTGGGCAAAACCGGATCGGACGATCTGGTGATCGTCGATGAGGGCAATTTTTATCATGATGTCAGCCTGAAATTCGGTGCGTCATGACCATGACGCGGCCAACAAGATACCTGCCCCCCGAGTCAGGCTCAAGCAGCAGCAGGAAAAGGGGCTAAAAACCGGGGGGCAAGGTGCGCAAAGCTTGATCGGGATCAGCTGACAAGGGCGAGCAAGCGGGCTGATCAACAGAGGGATGACCAGCCCGGGGGACTCAGCGGTGCAGCTCGCCGGCGCGCTCCGGCTGATAGACCACTTCCAGAATTTCGACCTCGATGGTGCGACCGGCCGGGCCCGGCCAGGCGATGCTGTCGCCCACTTTCAGGCCGAGCAGGGCGCTGCCTACCGGCGCCAGTACCGAGATGTTGCTCTCGTCGCCCTTGGCATCGCGCGGATAGACCAGGGTGAGGCAGAACTCGTTGCCGCTGCTCTGCATCTTGAAGCGCACCTTGCTGTTCATGGTGACCACGTCCGGCGGCATGTCGGCCGGTTCACGGATCTCGGCGCGGTCCAGCTCCTCTTGCAGGGCCAGATGCTGCGGGTGGTTGCCGAGCAGTTGTTCGATACGGTCCAGATCAAGGCTGGAGATAACCAGATGAGGTTGTTTCATAAGATATTCCTTATCAATAGCGGATAGGCCCATACCGGCGGGGGCAGGTTGGCCATCACGCAAAGTGTTACAAAAATGGATTTAACAGGTTCAATCGATTGAAAATGCCATGCCCCCAAGCGACTCGCGGCCGAAGGAGCGAGGCGGGGGCTCAGCAGGGTGTGAGCAAATGCGAGGAAATAGCGAGTATTTTCATGGGGCTACCATAACCATTCTGGCCGGCCTTGGCAACCGTGATTGAGTGACTACTCAGGAGCCTGATAGTTGTACTGACGGATGATCCGCGCCAGTGTGCCATCATGGCGCATCTCGTCTATCACGGCTTGCCAGCGCTGCGCCTGTTTGAAGGGGAAATCCTTGTGAGCAGCCAGATAAAACTGGGTGCGCATCAGGGTCTCTCCTCTCATCAGCCGCTCGGTTGAGAGTCCGGCAAGCTGCTGGTTGTAGAGAATGGCATTCCATGCGCCGACCCAGGCATCGATGCGGCCTCGATGCAACTTCTGGGCATTGAGCTCTTCGGTGGCTACGGTGTCACTCTCAAGCTGGAGCCGCTGTCTGAGTAGATGCTGGCCGAAGGAGTAACGCAGAGTGCCGGTCTGCAGCGGAGGGAGATCCGCTACTTTCAGTGGTGCGGGACGAAAGCGACGATCGCTAACGATGACGAAGTCATCCTCCAGTAGCGGTGTGATCCAGTAGTAGAGGTGTTCCCGTCGGGAGCTACGTACCGGCGGGATCAGCAGCACATCCTTGCGGTGAATAGCTTGGGTAAGAGCCCGAGCCAGTGGCATCAACTCGATAGTGAGCGGTTCTTTGAGGCGTCGGGCGGCCTCTTCCATGATTTCGATGGCCATGCCGCTTGGTGCCCCCTGCTGGGAACGGATGGCATAGGGGGGCAACTCGGCCGCTACCAGCACAATAGCCTGGGCACCGGTGTTCACCAGCAACAACAGCAGGGCAAAAAAGGGCAGGCAGAGAGCGCGCATCAAGGTCGTGAGCCAGAGTCGAATATGCAGAGTGTAACATTCCTGCCTGCGTTGTCGTTGTGCCCGCTGAGAGGTTGGGATCTCAGTCGAAGAAATCCCGCAGATCGCGCATTTCGTAATCAGCGAGTTGCTGCCAGGGGAGCTGGGCAGGCAGCTTGCGCAGGGTCACCTCCATCCGGTAGCTGCGATAGCCGTCGAGACTGGCCGATTCGACCACCAGCGGGAGCTGCCACTGACTCGACCAGAGAATGCGGGTTCGTTGCTGCCCTTCGCGTTTTTCATACCAGCGGGCCTGCTCGGGGGCGGCCTCATCCAGCGGGGTCATCCCCTCGAGCAGCGCCGGGTTGACGAGATGGCGGATCCGCGCCCAGTCGGGCTTGAAGGCCACCTGGCCATACTCTTCCACCGGCACTTCAACCAGCTGGTTGTGCCAGCTGTCGGCATAACGCAGCTGAAGTTCACCCTCATCACTGCGACTGACCCAGCGGGCCGCCATCTGGTGGGTAAAGTGTTTATGGCCGGGCGTGGCGTCGTGAGTGGCGTGGTAGGCACGGGCAAGGGGGAGGGGAATGAGCCGCTGGCTCCACACCTGATTGCCCACGCGCAGCCACTTCTCTTGCCAGACACTCTCTCTGGCGATGCCATCGCTGCCGGTGACCCGGTCGTGATAGCTGATCCGGGCGGCGAGATCCGGGGGCGTGTCGTCAGCATGAAGGGGGAAGGCGAGGGTGCTGCCAAGCAGCCATAACGAAAGCAAAAGTCGCATCATCATCTGTCGCTCTAAAGAGCCGGGGCCCGGGCCGCTGAGTCGATTGCTCAGATGCACCCGGGACCCTGCTGCTTACAGGCCGAGCGCCTCCCGCAGTTTGCCAAACACCTTGGTGTTATCCAGTGTGCCTTTGAAGCGGTTGCTGCCGGCGCCATCGGCAAACAGCATCACATCGCCGCCGCCGTGGGTTTCCGATGTCAGTTTGACGCCGGTCTCCTGCAGATAGTCATTGGCCATCACCTGATCGCTGGTGAGGACCGGGCGTACATCGGGGCGGTTGGGGCCGTTACCGAACACCAGGGTGGTGAAGGGCTTGCCATCCACGTCGTTCTGGGTCGAGCCATCGCCATTTTTAACCAGATCCAGCACCGGATTACCCTTGGCGGAGTAGCCGTTAATGGTCATGGTGTGGTCATGGTCGGCGGTGACCACGATCAGGGTATTGCTGAGATCCACTTTACCCAGCGCCGTTTTGACCGCCTCATCCAGTGCCACCGCGTCGGTGAGCGAGCGCTTGGCATTGGTGCCGTGCAGGGCGTGATCGATACGGCCACCCTCTACCATCAGGAAGTAACCCTGACTGTTCTTGCTCAGCAGGTCGATCGCCTTGGCGGTCATTTCGGAGAGGGACGGCTGGGTATTGGCTGCCCCCTTGGCGACCCGATCCAGCTCGTAGTCCAGGTGGGATTTGCTACTGAACAGACCGAGCACCTTGCCGCTGGTGACCTTGGCCAGTTCGCTTTGGGTGGTGACATAGCTGTATCCCTGCGCCTTCATCTCGGCGGTCAGGTCGCGGTTGTCATTGCGACCGCTCTTGTTACTGGCGCTGTAGGGGGTCCAGTGGTTGGCACCACCGCCCATCAGCACATCGACCCCATCCTTGAGGGCACTGTTATAGCCAGCGCCTCCCGGAACAGCTTGTGCGGCGATGTCATAGACGGCATCCCTATGGCAGATGTGGGCGTAGGTGGCCGCCGGAGTAGCGTGGGTCAGCTCGGTAGTGGTGACGGCCCCGACCGATTTGCCTGCCGCCTTGGCCAGCTCCAGGATGGTGGGCACCGGCTTGCCGTTGTCGCTGCTGCAATTGTTGACGGTTTTGTTGCCATTGACGTCTTTGCCGGGGGCGATGGCTTTGGTGTCGCTGCTCATGGCGATCACCTCGTTGTTCATCTTGACCCCGGTGGTGTAGGCCGCCATGGAGGGGGCCGAGTCGGTGGTCTGGGCATCGTTGGAGAAGGTCTTGATGCGGGCACTGCGCGGCAGTTTCATCATCTCCAGATTGCCCTCTTCTCCCACCTTGAACAGGCGGGTGGCGGTGAGCACGGTGGGCCCCATGCCATCACCGATAAAGAGAATGACGTTTTTGGCATCACCGGCCTGTGCCTGGGAGGTTGCGCCCAACGCACTGAACAGGGCGGCGCAGACCAGCGTGTACTTGATGGATGTGTGCATCTGTTTGCTCATTAAAGTGCTCCTTACAGCTTGGCCGCAGCCTTGATCTTGCCGAACACGGCGGTGTTATCGAGTGAGCCATGGAAGCTGTCAGCCCCCTTGCCGATGGCGCCGAGGAAGACATCGGTGCCGCCGTGGGTCTCGTTGCCGATCTCGCCCACCTTGACCACCACTTCCTGGTGGTAGTCATTGGCGGAGACGGTGGCATCGTCGAGCGGGGCGACGCTGCTGCGCGGCCCGTCCACCCGGTTGTAGCCGTTGCCAAAACCGATGATGGTGTAGGGCATGCCCTCGCTATCCTTGCTCGGTTCGCCAGTCTCGTAGCTCTTCACCAGCCCGAGTACGCCGGGGTTGTCGGCAGTGGTCTTGCCGGTGCGCTTGGCATAGCCGTTGAGCACGAGAGTGTGGTCATGGTCGGCGGTGACCACGATCAGGGTGTTTTTCAGCTCGGGGTCGCTCTTTTTCACCTCGTCGATGGCAGCCTTGATGGCGTTGTCGAAGGCGATGGTGTCCTGCAGCGCCCGCTTGGCGTTGGTGTCGTGCAGGGCGTGGTCGATACGGCCCCCTTCCACCATCAGGAAGTAACCCTTCTCCTTACCTTTGAGCTGCTTGATAGCGGCCAAGGTCATCTGGGCCAGTGACGGCTCGCTGGCGGGGCGGTCCAGGTCATATTTCATGTGGCTGGAACCAAACAGCCCCAGCAGCGGCTTGCCCGCATCGGCCTTGTTCAGCTCATCCAGATTGCTGGCAAACTGGTAGCCCTTGGCCTGCATTTCGCTGATGAGGTTGCGGCCATCCTCCCGCTTGCCCTTGTCGGCTTTGGGCAGGAAGAAACTGCTGCCGCCACCGAGCACCACATCCAGCCCCTCCTTGAGGGCGCTGTTGTAGCCTTTGCCGCCCGGTACCAGCTGGACGGCGATATCTGCCTCCAGATCCCGGTTGCAGATATGGGCATAGGTAGCCGCCGGGGTGGCGTGGGTTACCCGGGTACTGGTCACCACGCCGGTACCGCGGCCATCGGCTTTGGCCAGCTCCAGCAGGGTGGTCACCGGCTTGCCGGCGCTCTTGCTGCAGTCGCTTTCATAGGTGGCGTCGCCGTCCATGCTGATGACGCCGTTGTTGCTCTTGACCCCGGTCATGTAGGCCGCCATGGAGGGGGCCGAGTCAGTGACTTGGGCATCGTGGGAGAAGGTCTTGATAAAGGCCGTCTCTGGCAGGGTATCGATGGTGAGATCACCCTCTTCGCCGACACCGTAGATGCGGGCCGCCGTCAGGGTGTTGAGGCCCATGCCGTCACCGAGGAAGAAGATGACGTTGGTGGGTTGGGCTGCGGGCTTGGTCGCCACCGTGTCATTGTCTGATTTGCAGCCGGCAGCCAGGGCGGCGCCGATCATCACTGCAAGTCCTGCCATTTTTCTCATTGGGGTTCGCTCCTTGTAAAACCTGAGCGCAGCCTAGAGGGGGCAGATGACACTTTTACTGACTATCGGTGACGGTTGTGTGAAAAAGTGATAAAAATGTTACACTATATCAATATGTTATCTATCAATTGAGCCAGTTGGTCCGGTCGTTTCCGGCAAGGTCGCTCCGCCTCGGCGGTTTGCTGATTTGATGAGGTGATGGTTAGAATGACCTGTCAAAAGAGGCCCGCAGCAGGTAAAATGCGCCCCCTTCGTTCGATGCCCGCGGCAGAGCGCCTGTTGTTTCATGCGCGCGCCAGCAGCCCCCACAGAGAGTAACGGATATGTCCATCAACTGGTTCCCCGGTCACATGCACAAGGCCCGCAAAGAGATTGCCGAGGTCATGCCCCAGGTCGATGTGATCATCGAGATGCTCGATGCCCGCATCCCCTTCTCCAGCGAAAACCCGCTGGTGCCCGAGCTGCGTGGTGATACCCCGGTGATCAAGGTGCTGAACAAGGCGGACCTGGCCGATCCGGCGATCACCGATCTGTGGGTGGCGCACATGGAAAAAGAGAAGGGGATCAAGGCGCTGCCGCTGACGCAACAAGAGCCGGAGAAGATCAAGCAACTGCTGACCCTCTGCCACGAAATGCTGCCGGAGCGCAATTTTGAGCTGCGCGGCGTGCGGGCGATGATCATGGGGATCCCCAACGTGGGCAAGTCCACTCTGATCAATACTCTGGCGGGGCGCATCATCGCCCGTACCGGCAACGAGGCGGGGGTGACCAAGTCCCAGCAGCGGATCAAGCTGGATAACAACGTTATCCTGACCGATACCCCGGGTTTTCTCTGGCCCAAGCTCAACCCGCCCTCCTGCGGTTATCGTCTGGCCATCACCGCGGCCATCAAAGACACTGTGTTCGACTATGCCGATATCGCCATGTTCGCCGCTGACTACTTCATCAAGGCCTATCCGGAGCGGATCAAGGCGCGTTACCAGATTGACGAGTTGCCCGAGACCGAGATCGAGCTGCTGGAGATGATCGCCCGCCAGCGAGCGTTTATGCGCAAAGGGGGGCTGGCCGACTTGCACAAGGCGTCCGAGATCCTGATTAACGAGTTCCGCTCCGGCTTGCTTGGCCGCATCTCGCTGGAGACGCCGGAGATGGTGAGCGTCGAGATTGTCGAAGCCGCCGCAGAAGCCGAGCAAAAAGCCAAAGAGAAGGCCGAGCGGGAAGAGGAGCGTCAGGCCCGCGCCCGTCGCAAGTACGCCCGCAAGCGTCAGAAATAGTTATCCTCAGGCGTCCCGAGCTTGCCTGACAACGAGCGAGCTTGTGTGACCGAGAGGACGAAACACTAAGAGGCGACCCCAGGGTCGCCTCTTCTGTTTTATCTGGTGAAATGCCCGACATATAAAGGCATGTCATCAACCAAAACGGTGGCGCGCCGTCTCAAACAGCGACATATGAAGCGGGATCAGCTGCTGCCAGTCGCGGCGATAGCCGCCACCGGGCACCGCCGCGATGGGCAACCCATGCTTGATTGCACAGTCAAATACCATGGCATCGCGCAGACGAACCCCTTCATCGCTCAAGGAGAGATAACCAAGTTCGTCGGCATGATGCACATCGACGCCCGCCTGATAGAGGATGAGATCCGGCGAATAGAGGCGCAGTGCCAGTGAGAGTGCCTGTTGCAGTGTGGTGAGATAGGCATCGTCCGTAATGCCGCTTGGCAGCGGAAAGTCGAGGTGAGAGGTGGCTTTGTGATGGGGAAAGTTGTGCTCCCCATGAAGGGATAGGGTGATGATATCGCGCCGTTCGGCGCACAGGGCCGCACTGCCATCCCCCTGATGCACATCGAGATCGACGATCAGCACCTGTTCACAGTGCCCCTCGTCGAGGCAAGCCTGGGCGGCAATCACCAGATCGTTGAACAGACAAAAACCGCTGCCGTGATCGCGATGGGCGTGGTGATAGCCGCCGGAGATCTGCAAGCCGCATCCCTGCTCAAGAGCATGGCGGCTGGCGGCAACGGTGGCACCCACCGAGCGCAAGGTGCGCTCTATCAGCATGGGTGACCAGGGAAAACCGATCTTGCGGATGGCGCGATCTGCCAGCTGGCCGTTCAGGGCCGCTGCGACATAATCGGCATCGTGAATGCGACAGATTTGCTCCCGGGTAGCGGCGGGCGCTTCGCCAAGGGGGTAACCCTGCACCTGCAGGCGTTCAAACAGCCCCTGATACTTGGCCAGCGGGAAGCGATGGCGCTCGGGTAGCGTCAGGGAGGAGTAGAGGGGGTGATAGAAAATGCGCAACGACATGGTGCCATTCTCCCTGGCAAGGTGGCGCTTTCTGTATATGAAATCAGCAGATGAATCCATATATGTACTCCCTATATAAAGGGGAAGTGGCAGCGCATAAATCAAGACGCGTCGTGAGTGAGACCGCAGGATATGGAAAAGGGGAGCTTGGCTCCCCTTTCAGTCAATCTCTCAGCCCGGCTTATTGCTGCTGGATAACCCAGATCTGGAAGGCTTTGCGGGTTTCAGCATCTGCCTTGTTGTACCAGTTTTGCAACTGGGTCAGCGCTTCCGGATTGCTTTGAGCCTTGCTGGGGGCAACCTGAACCGGTGCGCTGGCGGCAGCCATCACGGCAGCAGAGGAGACGGCAACCGCTTTGGGCTGGTTGAAGGCTTTACCCATGTTGATCAGCTCTTGCTGATAGTCACGGGTCAGCTGGAAGCCTTCTACTTTCGGCATCACGAACTGTTCGCTGCTTACCTGCTGGCCGCTGACCTTGTCTTTCAGCGCCACTTTCTGATCTTTGACAAACTGCTTGGCTTCGGCTTCGTTGCGGGGTTTTTTATAGTCCAGCACCAGCTGTTGGTTGTCGGCGGCAGTGAAGTTCAGCACCAGCGGCTCGGCGGTGACCAGCTTGATTTCGTTACGGCTGGAGTAGTTGCCTTCAAAGGCGACGACCAACTGGTGTTTGCCGGCAGAGAGGGGGAAGATACTGGTTTTGTCGAGCAGCTTGGGGTTGATGGATTGACCATCGATCAGCTGGACGACATACGGGGTGGTCACTTCCAGTTGAGCATCAGCCAGGGCGCTACCGGCCCACAACAGACCAGCCAGCGCCGGTACCAGAACAGTCAGTTTCATTTCATCTCCTTGAACAGTCAGGCGATTGCCCACTGAAAACAGGGGCTCATTTTTACAGGTTTGGCCTACTGCGGCAATGGCTCTTTCTGGTGGTCGATGTTCGCGCTGCTGTCAGTTTGTTTATCAATAGCGACCGACTAATTTATTCGATCCGCCGTGTAAACGGGGGGAGGGCATCAAGCAACCCCTTGCCATAACGTTTGGTCAGCAGGCGGCGGTCGAGAATGGTGACCCGTCCCCGATCAGCCTCTTTGCGGATGAGGCGGCCACAGGCCTGGATAAGCTTGCGCGATGCCTCCGGGACCGTCAGTTGCAGGAAGGGGTTGCCGCCTCGTTGCTCCACCCACTCGGCAGTAGCCTCCTCGACCGGCGAGTTGGGCACCGCAAAGGGGAGCTTGGTGATGACCAGATTGGTAAGGTAGTGACCCGGCAGATCCAGCCCCTCCGAGAAGCTGCCGGTACCAAACAGGATGCTGGACTGACCGCCATCGCATTTTTGTTTGTGCAGGGTGAGCAGGGCATTGCGGGAGGCTTCCCCCTGCACCAGCAGTGACAGCCCCTTGGCTCGCAAGCCAATGGCCACCTCATTCATCTGGCGGTAGGAGGAGAAGAGCACCAGACTCGCCTCCTTGCCCGCTAGAATTCGTGGCAGCACGCTGATGAGTTCGTTGGTAAAGGCTGGCGAGTTGGGTTCGTGCTCCATCTTGGGCAGATAGAGCTCGGCTTTCTGATAGTCAAAGGGTGAGCGCAGGCGCAGATAGCGGGTACCGTCGTGCTCCTTGAGCCCCACCTGATGGCGAAAATAACTAAAGGAAGATAGTGCTGTGAGGGTCGCGGAGACCAGTACGGCTCCCAGACATTTCGACCAGAGCCACTCCTCCAGCAAATAGCCTACCTCAATCGGTGAGGCGTGCAGCCAGATATCGCCGTCATCGCTCTTGGCCATCCAGCGGGCGAGCGGGGTTTTACCGGTCGGCACATGGCGCCCCAGCATCTCCCAGAGGGCGCAGAAACTCTCCAGCCGTTGCAGATGAAAACCGCTCTCTGCCAGCAGAGGTTCGGCCTCCTTGCGGCGGATCTCGCCATCTTTCAGCGCTTCACCGATGGCTCCTTGCATCCGATCCAGCGCCCGCAGCGCCTTCTTGCTCGACTCTTTGAGATTCTCCGCCAGCATGGGCAGGGGATCCGGCAATACCCCTTCGGCGAAGCGGTAGTGGGGTTCACTGCCAAAAAGCCGATCGTTGGCGCTGAGCCACTGCTCGACCGCCTTCAGGTCGGGCTGGATGGAGGCCAGTGCATCCTGCAGTTTGAGTTGGGGGTCGAGCAGGCTCTCCTTATTAAGAGTCCGCGCCAGCTTGCCTGCACTTTGTACCAGCTTCTCCAGCCAGCGACGCGAGCCTTTGACGCTGGCCGAGGCAGCGCCGTGATCCCGGGCGATGGTGGGCAGGTGATGGGCCTCATCCAGCACATAGATGCACTCATCGGGGGGGGGCAGAATGATGCCGCCGCCCATGGTGAGATCGGAGAGCAGTAGCGCATGGTTCACCACCAGCACATCGGCGCTCTCCATGTCGTTGCGGGCGCGATGAAAGGGGCAGTGCTGGTGATGGCTCAGCGCCTTGTTGCAGGTGTGGCGGTCGGCGGCGATGCGATCCCAGCAAGTGTCGGGAATGGGCTCCGGCCAGTTGTCCCGATCCCCGTCCCACTTGCCATTGGTGTAGGCCTGCCACAGAGCCTGGTAGCGATCTTTGTCGCTGTCAGATGGTTTGGATTTGCTCAGACTGCCAAAGTCGAGCTCGAAGTTGGCCATCTCGGCGCCACTGGCTGCCTGCTCCAGCAGATGCTCGCAGCAGTAACGCTGCCGCCCCTTGACCAGCATAAAACGAAACGGCAGCTCGCTGTGGCGATGATAAAAAGGGAGGTCTTTGTGGATCAGCTGCTCTTGCAGGGCCACGGTGGCGGTGGAGATCACCAGCTTCTTCTGGGTGAGCCGTGCCACTGGGATGGCGCCCTGCGCATAAGAAAGAGATTTGCCGATACCGGTTCCCGCTTCGGCCACCAGGATCCGGCGCTGTTTGTCGTACTCGCCGGTCAGGGTTTTGGCTATTTCGGCCACCAGAAAGTTCTGCTCTTTACGCGGTACAAAACCGGGTAATCCATCCGAAATCTGGCGATAGGTTTGACGAATGGTGGCTTTGAGACGAGTAGAGAGCATGAAGAGAAGGCCAGTTAAGGGTTAATCGAAGGACAAGGATACCCGCAACCCCTTGGTGAGGTCGAGGCAACAGCCATTATCACGGCAGTTTTACGCTGTTCAGACCACTTTGGTTGTTTATCAGGTAGTTAGCATCATTTGCATGCAAAATAGACTATTTGAGTCCAAATAATCAGCAGGATTCATTGTAAACGTTTTCCTTTTGCCTTGCCGTCAGGTGAGACTTGGCTCACATTTTTGTCTCCATGACTATGGTTTCCATAAAAAGTTCCAAGTTTTTTCATTGCGGTTCAAAAAATCCGGTGCTAGTCTCGGCGGCATAGTGATGCAAAGAACATCGCTAACACAGGGAATAACAACAACTTAGTGTTTAATTACAGTAGGCATTGGAAACTATGAAAAAGACAATTCTGGCTATTGCTATTCCGGCTCTGTTTGCATCCGCCGCTAACGCCGCCGTGATCTATGACAAAGACGGTACCACTTTCGACGTATACGGCCGTGTACAGGCTAACTACTACGGCGAAGCTAACGACAAATCAGCAGAACTGGTTGGTGCAACCCGTCTGGGCTGGTCTGGTAAAGTGGCTCTGAACAACACTTGGTCTGCCATTGCTAAAACCGAGTGGCAAGTAGCTGCTGAAAACTCTGGTAGCAATACCAGCGACATCGATCCGCGTCACATCTATGCCGGTTTTGATGGTTCCCAGTACGGTAAAATCATCTTCGGTCAGACCGATACCGCTTTCTACGACGTACTCGAGCCGACCGATATTTTCAACGAGTGGGGCGATGCCGGTAACTTCTATGACGGTCGTCAAGAAGGTCAAATCATCTACTCCAACACCTTCGGTGGTTTCAAAGGTAAAGTTTCCTACCAAACCAACGATGACGTAGCGGTCAAAATCACTGACGTTGGTCAGAAGATCAAAGAAGACGCTATTTGGGGTAAAGACGTTAAGCGTAAGAAAGCTTACGGCGTAGCTGCTGGTTATGACTTTGACTTCGGTCTGGGCTTCAATGCCGGTTATGCCTACTCTGACCTGCAAAACAAAGTTAATGGCCACACTGGTAAGAAAGACGAGTGGGCTGTGGGCGCGCACTACGCTATCAATGGTTTCTACTTCGCTGGTGTTTACACTGAAGGCGAAGTGAAGAACAAGAGCCTGGGAATGAAAGATGACGGCCGTGGTTACGAGCTGGCTGCTTCTTACAACGTAGACGCTTGGACCTTCCTGGCTGGCTACAACTTCAAAGAAGGCAAGGCCAACGCTCAAGCTGCCGGTTCTACTTACAAGGATCTGGTTGACGAGACCCTGCTGGGTGTTCAGTATGCCTTCACTCCGAAGCTGAAAGCTTACACCGAGTACAAGATCCAGGGCATCGACAAGCAAGATGACGAGTGGACTGTTGCTCTGCAGTACAACTTCTAAAAAGTTGCACATGAGTAATATCCAGGCTTGAGTCTTTGACCAAGCTACGAATGGCCGAGATGATATCTCGGCCATTTTCTTTTTGGCGGCATTGCTATTGCGTAACGGAGTTCTGGTGAATCGCCGGATTGTAATTTCTAGTGATAGTTGGCAAATTGCCGGTCTCGGTTAATTTGTACAGTGTACAGATCTAGTTATCACCTGACACCGGCCTCAAACCGGTGTCTTGTTTACGCTACTTTAGTGCGCACTTTCTTCGGTATCAATTTCAGACCCTTTTTGAACATGCTGTAGGGAGTCTGTCCTTCCATCATCCTGCCCTGATGTGGCCGCTGGGTGTTGTAGTGATCCAGGTAGCTGTCCAGGTCTGTCTGTATCTGCTCCACCGACTCATACCAAGTCGTTCTCCCCTTGATTCGGAAGTGTTCATCGAGCAGTGTGCGATGCAGTCGCTCGATAAAGGCGTTGCTCTGCGGTCTGCGCACCTTGGTGGTCCGGTGCTCAATCCCCTCCAGTTGCAGGAACAGCTCGTAGGGCGCCCACAGAACTCGCGCCCGTTGTCCGATAAGATGGTATAGACCCGAGCCTCATGGGCTTCGAAGAACGGCAGTACCGTTTCATTGAGCACATGAACCGAGGTCACCGGCAGCTTGCTGGTGTAGAGCCGTCCCCAGGCGTGGCGACTGTAGCAGTCCAGTACGGTTTGCAGATACACCTTGCCCACCCCCTTGAGTGCACCGACGAAGAAGGTGTCGACCGCCACCAGTTCCCCGGTGTAGTGAACCTCAATCTGGCGTTCGCGAAACTCGGGGCTGAAGCGTTCTAACAGGCGAATTTGTTCGTCATTGAGCTCAATGATCTGCTCACGGTGAGTTTTCTCAAGGCGCAAAAAGCGGTCGTGTTTAGAGAGCAAATCGTGGCGTTGCCACACGCCACGTACTCCACCGGCACTGACGTTGATACCTTGCAGGGCCAGTTCTTGTGCTACCCGCAGTGGGCCATGAGTTGGTCTGGTGAGGGAGTAATCGAGGATGGCCTGTTCAATCTCGGGCGCAACCCGATTGGGATGAGCCCCTTTACAACCGGGCAATTTGTCGAGCAACCCCTCGGCGCCATAGGTCTGGTAATTACGGCGAATTTCGTAGAACTGCTGACGGCTATAACCAATGAGCTTGCAGGCTTTGCTGACATTATTGAGCTCTTTGGCGAGCTCTAGCAGGCTGAGTTTGCGACGTGCGACTTTCTCGTTGGTGGTCATGCAGAGGCTGATAGTATTTTGCAGGTGCAAAAAAGCCCCTTGGCGGGGCTTGGTGTCTGGCAAGGCCGGTGTCGGGATTATCAATCGAACAGGATGCGGCCGCTGGTGCCGGCATCGCTGTCTTTCCAGCTGGCACCGCTTTTGCGCAGGGTGTAAGTGATGGTCTCCTGCTTGAATTTCAGGTAATCGCTGCCGCTGTGGCTTGGTTTGACCTGATTGCCATCGATATAGGTCTCCCCTGTGGTATCGACGTGAATTTCGGCCACGGTGCGGCCATCGTCAGTGACTGCTTTATAGTTGCCAGCCCACGGGCTCTCGTCGCCATACTGCACGGCCCCTTCCTGAGCGTGCGCTTGGGCATGGGTCTTGTGGCCGTGATGGCTTTTGGCCACGGCGCAGCCAGAGATACCGACTGCGAGCAGGCAACCGAGGGCGACATTGAGCAGAGTCTGTTTGGATTTCATCTTCATTTACCTGTATCAAATAATTGCAATGGATAAGGGGGGAGCCCCACGGTAGGTGTGGGCCCCGCTGAGCCGTGGCTCGAAATCAGTCCTGATTGATGCCCGAAATATGGCCGCGGGCGTCGGTGAGGCAGTGCCAGAGCCGGTCATGGGGCCCCTTGATATCAATCATCATCCCCGCCTGAGAGTCGGCCACATAGTCGAGGGTCAGTTTGCTGCGGCTGACTCCCGCTTTTCTGGCGACGGCGTTCATGCAGGCGTTCTCGGCAACCTTGGTTTGTGCAGTGCTGCCGTTGTAGGCACTGCTGCTGGCGCTCTCATCATCATCGCCGTCGTCATCGTTCTCATCGTCATTGAGCTGGCAGGCGCCGCTGTCGCCATTTTTGACAAAATAGGTGATGCCCCAGTCGCCATTTTTCACCATGGAGAGGGTGGTGTGCCCCTTGCTCGCCTCGTAGAAATTTGAATTCACTTTTTTAAGCGGAACTTGCTGGTTATTGATATAAGCCGTGCCATCTTCGACGCGAAGATTAATATGTCCAGGACAGCTGGCGGATAAATCAGGCACCCCTGCATATGCGGTTCCGGTCATGACCAATACAGAGAGAGCAAGCAGCGTTTTTTTCATCAGATAACCTCAAATCAACAAGGATCAGCAAGTGTGATGTCATCAAAATAACGGTTGTTATGCCTTAACGTTATTTCTGTGCTCATTGCACACCTGTTATCGGTAGCCCGCAGTCAGTCGTTTCAGTGCGCCTCGTCCTGCCGGGATGACGCCAAATTTAGCAGTCGGGTGATGTAAGTAAAATAAAACAGGATTAATTGGATTCATAAAATATGAAAAACTATAAATCATTTAAAACAATGAGTTAGGTGCCGTTCAAATCACTGTGCAAATGATGGGGGACCTCCGGGTTGGTTCCTTATGGGCATCGATAAAGTTGGCCATCGGTCTGTGATGTCGGGCGTTTGGTATTTTTCCTGTTGCAAGCGGGCACAGGCTGGCGACATCACAGGGCCAATAAGCCATTGCGCGCAGTAAATACATAGACAAAAAACTCCAATATTCGGTGTGCGAGGGTGGCAAAATTGGCCTGCCAGCAGGAAGATATTTTTACCTGATAGGACTGGATCGTGAGAAATATGAAAGGGGGCAGATCAATAAATCCTCTATCAATACGGACATAATTATCCTGAGTGTTACTGTACTTTCCCTGAGGATTGCCCACTCTTGGCAGGCAAAAATAACGACTCAGAAACTCATAGCCAACCCGATGGAATAACCGCTGGTGTTGTGGCTGAACATATAGCGTGCAACCAGCCGGGTACGGGTGACTATGATGTCGTATTTGCTGCTGTCCAGCTCCAGACCGGCGCCGATAGAGTTGAGGGAGTCAAAGCCAAGCAACCCCCGCTGTTCCCCCAGATATGCGGTATGAGCCCCCTCCAGTACATAGCGCACCGGTCTGTCGAGCAGGGTCCAGTGGAACAGAGGGGCCCGGCGGCGCAGATAGAGACCGAGGTTCTGCGCCTCGGCGTGACCACGGACGCTGGTCGAGGTACCGCCAAAGCTCTGCAGGTGCTGGTAGGAGTAACGCAATTCGGCATCGATATCCTGGGTCTTGGAGAAGAGCTCGTAGTCGAGCATCAGCGAGCCCCCCAGCCCGTACATATTGAGCTGACCGTTATCGAGAAAATCCAGCGAGTAGCCCTTGGTGCGATCCAGCAGCCAGTTGCCGATCCGCAGATCGCTGGCCATGGTGCCCAGCGAGACGTTGGCGATGGGGCGCAGTACCCAGTGACCGCCACGCGGGTCTTCATGAAGGGCGATATCCCAGCCGACCCCGCCCGAGGCGGTCACGCTGTTCCATTTGGTCGGGATGGTGCGGCTCTCGGTGCCGTTGCTCACCACAAACTGGGGATCATAGCGGCTAAAACCGATCGCCCCTTCCAGATAGATGGGCACGGCCTCGCTCATGGTGGCACCGCCGCCGATCTGGGTCATGTTGAGGGCGGCGGATTGATCGGTGCCGCTGCCGATATCCAGGTTGCTGGCGGTGATGTCGGGCACCACGGTGAAGGTCATCAGCGAGAGCACCGCATTGGCACGATCCTGTGCCCACTCCTGCTCTTGTGTCGCGGCATGGACGGCACTGCCGGATAGCGCCAGCAGCATCGGTAACAACATCAGCAATAAAGAGGATAAAGGTCGGAGCATGCGCGTGGTTCCCGATAAGCGGCCTCTGGCTGTTCTGGCTTTACTGTAGCGAGCTTCCCGTTGGTTGGCACGGGGTAAATGTGGCCAATGAGAGCCGATTGTTGCTGGCTGTCAACGGGGCAAGCTTTTGCCACACACACGGCAGCGCTTTGCAGTTTGTCGCTAAAGCTTGGCGCCTTGCCGCCGATATCTCTTGTGAGATCGTGTGGAGGGCAGGCAATTGAACGCTTGGTTGTTGGGGTTGGTCAGCATATCCGTGAGTATGCAGTTACAGGCTGGGGTCACCGAATTTGGTGCCGGTCTGGATCAATCCGTCTGGCGTTTGACCTCCGATACCCAGATTGAGTGTCGCCTCGAGCACCCGATCCCCAACTGGGGAACGGGGGCTTTTGTCAGCCGCGCAGGGCGCAAGATAAACCTCGACTTCGAGCTCAAGGGGAAGCGGCCACAGGCCCAGACCCAGACGGTGAGCCTTGGCATCATGCCGCCGGTATGGCGCCCGGGGATTGCCGGGCGAGAAGTGAGCCAGCTGCGCTTCTATCAGCAGTTCGATGGGCTGGTGGAGGGGCAAACTGCCTGGACCATGCTCGACGAGCTGGAGGGGGGGCGGATGCCGACTTTCCAATATCGGGACTGGTATCGCCAGAACCGCGCGGTGCGAGTATCGCTCTCGTCAGTTAACTTTCGGGTCAAATATCAGGCTTTTATCGACTGTCTGAGCGGGCTCTTGCCCTACAGCTTCAACGATATCGCCTTTAGCGTGCTCACCTACGACAAGAACAGCGATCAGCTCTCTATTCCCTCCAAGCGGCGGCTGGCGATGATCAGCGAGTTTATCAAGGCGGACAAGAGCATCGATGTAGTGGTGATCGACGCCTACAGCGATAGCTACGGCGGCCGCTGGCCGAACCAGAAGCTCTCCGAGAAGCGGGCCGATGCCATCAAGAAGGTGTTTGTCGATCTGGGGTTGGAGCCCGGCAAGATCTCGGTGGAGGGGCATGGCGAGAAGCAGCATGTCTCCTCCAACGAAACGGAGCAGGGCCGTGCCAAGAACCGGCGGGTGGTGATCAGCATGGGGCGCAACGGCGAGATCTAGCGCCGTCCCCGGCAGCCAGATATAAAAAAGAGCGCATCTGCGCTCTTTTTTGATCCTGCCATTCGGCAGCGGGATTAGGGCATCTTAGAAGCTGTCACCCAGGCCAGTACCGGCATCTTTCTTGGCGATCAGTTCAATCTTGTAACCGTCCGGATCTTCGACGAAGGCGATGACGGTGGTGCCGCCCTTGACCGGGCCCGGCTCGCGGGTGATCTTGGCGCCGGCGGCGCGCAGGGCGTCGCAGGTGGCGTAGATGTCGTCTGCTTCCAGCGCGATATGGCCGTAGGCAGAGCCCAGTTCGTACTCGCTCACCCCCCAGTTGTAGGTCAGCTCGATCACCGCCTCATCTTTCTCGTCACCGTAGCCGACGAAGGCCAGGGTGTACTTGTACTCGCTGTTCTCGCTCTTGCGCAGCAGCTTCATGCCGAGCACGCGGGTGTAGAAGTCGATGGAGCGTTGCAGATCGCCGACACGCAACATGGTATGCAGAATTCTCATTGCTCAGTTCTCCGGGTTGGTGATTCGTATGCCGTGAGGCTAGAAAGTAGATCGGTCAGTTTTCCGGATAGACCTTCTCTTTATACTCGCACAGGTCTTCGATGATACAGGAACCGCAGCCGCAGATGTTTACGAGCGAGACAGGTATGACGGTTGTGGCGCCCAGTCATTCAGCTCTCTGGATAGACCTTCTCTTTGTATTCGCACAGATCCTCGATGATACAGGAACCGCAGCGCGGCTTGCGAGCGAGACAGGTGTAACGCCCGTGCAGGATCAGCCAGTGGTGGACATCGAGCTTGAACTCGGCGGGCACTACCTTGAGCAGCTTCTCCTCCACCTGATCCACATTCTTGCCTACCGCAAAGCCGGTGCGGTTGGAGACCCGGAAGATATGGGTATCGACGGCGATGGTGGGCCAGCCAAAGGCGGTGTTGAGCACCACGTTGGCGGTCTTGCGGCCGACGCCGGGCAGAGCCTCCAGCGCTTCGCGGTTTTCCGGCACCTCGCCGCCGTGGCGCTCCAGCAGGATGGCGCAGGTCTTGATGACGTTCTCGGCCTTGGTGTTAAAGAGGCCAATGGTCTTGATGTACTCCTTGAGCCCGTCCACCCCGAGGCTCAGCATCGCTTGCGGGGTGTTGGCCACCGGATAGAGCTTGTCGGTCGCCTTGTTGACGCTGACATCGGTCGCCTGCGCCGAGAGCAGCACGGCGATCAGGAGTTCAAACGGCGAATTGAAGTTGAGCTCTGTGGTGGGGTGGGGATTGTTTTCCCGCAGCCGCTCGAGGATCTCTCTGCGTTTCTGGTTGTTCATGCCTTGTGTCCGGTCATAGCTCGGTCGCCCGGACGCGGGCCGGGGCAACGTTGCAGTGGGCCACGGTGGTCGCCTGTTTGCGATCCCGCCAGTCATTGATGGCGTTCTTGGCGGCGATCAGCAGCCCCAGCCCGATAAAGCCGCCCGGCGGCAAAATCGCCAGCAGCAGGCTGGCATCGGCGTGGAACAGCTCGATGCGCAGGGACTTGGCCCACTCGCCCAGCAGCAGCTCGGCGCCATCAAACAGGGTGCCCATGCCGATGATCTCGCGCATGCCGCCCAGTACCAGCAGCACCAGGGTAAAGCCAAGGCCCATCATCAGGCCGTCGAGGGCCGCCAGCAGCGGCGGGTTCTTGGAGGCATATGCCTCGGCGCGGCCGATGATGATGCAGTTGGTGACGATCAGGGCGATAAAGATGCCGAGCGCCTGATAGAGGCCATAGGTGTAGGCGTTCATCAGCAGCTGCACGCTGGTCACCAGCGAGGCGATGATCATCACGTAGACCGGGATACGAATATCCTTCGGTACCCAGTTGCGCACCAGCGAGACCGCAAGGTTGGAGCAGACCAGCACCGCCATGGTGGCAAGGCCCAGTCCCAGCGCATTGGTAAAGGTGGAGGAGACGGCGAGGGTAGGGCAGAGCCCCAGCACCTGCACCAGCGAGGGGTTGTTCTTCCACAGCCCCTGACTCATCAGCTCCTTGAGCTCGCCCTTGCGGCTTTCCAGCTCGGCAATCGGGGCTGCGCCCGTTTCAATCTGTTCCATCTGGTTCATGATGGCTCGACTCCGTTAGTTCGCCGCCGGACAAGCCGGGGCGTTGCTGAGCAGTTCGGGTTGCTCCTGCTGCAGTTTCAGCAGGTTCTTCACCGCCTTGACCACGGCACGCGGGGTGATGGTGGCGCCGGTAAAGGCATCGAACTCGCCGCCATCTTTCTTCACCGCCCACTGGGGCTCGTTGTCATGAGTCAGGAATTTTCCGGCAAAGCTGTTGATCCAGTCCGATTTTTTCAGCTCGATCTTGTCACCGAGGCCCGGGGTCTCGTTGTGAGCGAGCACGCGCACGGCGGTGATGGTGCCCTTGGCATCAAAGCCCGCCACGATGCGGATCGCCCCGCTGTAACCATCCGGCGCGATCGCCTCCAGCGCATAGCCGGTTACCACGCCATTTTTGCTGGCGGTATAGAGGGCCTGCGGCTGATCGCTGCCCAGATACTTCCTGCTGGTCACCTGCTTGCAGCTGGCCACCAGCTCGTTGTCATAGCTCCCCTCCGGCAGCAATACCGAGAGGGTCTGCTGCTTCTCCAGCTGCTGCTGGTGGGCGATTTTATCCTTGGTCAGCTCGTTGGTCAGTACCACCAGCGCGGTACAGCCCAGCGCGAACATCGCCAGAATAAGGCCGTTCTTGCGCATGCTATTTAACATGTCCGGGCTCCGTCAGCTGTGATGGGGGAAAAGGGCAGAAACATCATTGGCGACGGGCTCCATACACTTTCGGGCGAGTCAGGCTGTCAATAAAGGGTACACAGAGGTTGGCCAGCAGCACGGCAAAGGCAAACGCATCGGGATAGCCGCCAAAGCGGCGAATGATGTAGACCAGCACCCCGATCAGCACGCCATAGACCAGTCGGCCGCGCGGCGTGGTGCAGGCGCTGACCGGATCGGTGGCGATAAAGAAGGCCCCCAGCATGGTAGCGCCGCTAAAGAGATGGAACATGGGCGTGGCAGTCGCATCCGGGCTTACCAGATAGCCGATGGTGGAGGCCGCCAGCAGGGCACCGAGAATGGCGGTGGGAATGCGCCAGTTGATCACCTTCTGTTGCAGCAGGAACAGGCCGCCCAGCAGATAGCCGAGGTTGACCCAGCTCCAGCCGATGCCGCCCCAACCCTCAAACAGCGGGCCGCTCAGGATCTCGCCGGTGGTGAGCCCCTGAGTCAGGCCGGTTTTCAGGGTATCGAGGGGAGTCGCCATGGTGAGACCATCCACCCCCTGCTTGAGCTGGGCCATGCTGTAGCCGTCGAGGCTAAAGCCGGTGAAGATCACCGACGCCGCATCGCCAAAGCCGAGACTGTAGGCGCGCACGCTCTCCGGCGGCAGCCAGCTGGTCATCTGCACCGGGAAGGAGACCAGCAGCAGCACATAGGCGACCATGGCCGGGTTGAACAGGTTCTGACCCAGTCCGCCGTAAAGGTGTTTGGCGACAATGATGGCAAAGGCCGTGCCCACCACCAGCATCCACCACGGCAGCAGCGGCGGCAGGGAGAGACCGATCAGCACGGCGGTGAGCGCCGCACTGCCATCCATCAGGGCAGGCTTGATAGCGCGGCCACGGAGCTTGAGCACCAGCGCCTCGCACAGCAGCGCAGTGACCAACGCCAGCAGGATCTGGATAAAGGAGCCCCAGCCGAAGAACCAGGTCTGGGCCAGCAAGCCCGGCACGCAGGCCAGGATCACCAGCAGCATCAGGGTTCGGGTCTGTTTGCGGTTATGGGCAAACGGCGCAGTCGCAATATTGAACATGAGTCTGTCGATTACCTTGTGGTTGTTCGGTCGGCTGACGGGGCATCTTCTGCAGCGGTCTCTGTGGCTCTGGCTGCCTCGGCCGCCAGCTTCTTCGCCTTGGCGCGGGCCACCGCGGCTGCAATGGCCGCTTTTTTCGGATCAACCGGGGCATCAGCCGCAGGGGCGCTCGCTTCAGGAGCCTCTGCTACGGCAAGTGGTTGCTCACTGCTGGCGGCGTCGGTTTGCATCGGCTCGGCCGGTGCGCGCTCACCCTCAGCTCCGGCACTATCTACCTGAGTTCCGGCACTTTCGCCCTGCTGGGCCAGTTTTTTGGCCTTGGCACGGGCGATGGCAGCGGCGATAGCGGCCTTCTTGGGATCGACCGCTTCACTTGCAGCCGTATCGCTTTGGCTGGTGGTTACTTCGCTCTTGGCTACTGTATCGTCGCGGGTCTGCGCGCTTGCTGATAGCTCACCTTGCGTACCCTCAGCACCGGCACTTTCGCCCTGCTGGGCCAGCTTTTTGGCCTTGGCGCGGGCAATGGCAGCGGCGATAGCCGCTTTCTTGGGATCAACTGCTTCGCTGGCCGCAGATGGTGCATCGCTTTGGGTTGCAGCGGATTCGCTGGTGCCTGCGTTTGCAGTCAGATCGCCCTCAGCGCTGTCACCCTGCTGGGCCGCCTTTTTGGCTTTGGCTCGGGCGATGGCAGCAGCAATTGCCGCTTTTTTGGGATCGACGGGCGCATCGCTTTGGATGTCTGCCTCGGCTGCGGTGCCGTTGGCAGCGCTTACCGGTTCACCATTCGCCTCGGCCTTTTTAGCCTTGGCACGGGCGATGGCGGCGGCAATCGCCGCTTTTTTCGGATCAACCTCTGCCTTTTGCTGATCAGCATCTACCGCAGGCGCAGCAGTGGTTTCGGCAGTCGCAGGCTCGGCGCTATCGCCAGC
>NZ_QAJD01000181.1:2072-6146 GCF_003061465.1 Aeromonas sp. HMWF017 | reverse complement strand
GGCGGTGATGGGGGCATCCTGCTTGGCCTTGATGCGGGCCAGTGCGGCGGCTACCGGATCTTCCCCGCCTGCGGCCGTCATGGTCTGACGGCGCTGGGCGGCGGCTTCGGCATGGCGCGCTTCACGGGCCGCTTTCTCCCGCTCGAAGCGGGCCTGCTTGGCCTCGAAGCGCTGCTTGGCACGCTCGGCTTTTTCGGCCTCGGCGCGGGCTTCGCGAATGTCGTCTTTGGCGATCTTGTAGTACTGCACCAGCGGGATCTCGCTGGGACAGACCCAGGCGCAGGCGCCGCACTCGATGCAGTCCATCAGGTTGAGTTTCTCGGCCTTGTCATACTCCTTGGCCCGGCTGTACCAGTAGAGCTCTTGCGGCAGCAGGGTGGCCGGGCAGGCATCGGCGCAGGCGCTGCAACGGATGCAGGGCTGCTCCGGGCCGGGGGCGGGCAGCTCGGCCTGCGTCGGCGCCAGCAGGCAGTTGGTGGCCTTGACCACAGGCACCATGGCGTGGGGCAGGGTAAAGCCCATCATGGGGCCACCCATGATCACCCGCTGCTCCGCTTCCGGTTGCAGCTCGAAACGCTGCAACAGCCAGCGCACCGGCGTACCCAGGCGCACCCAGGCGTTGCCGGGCTTCTTGAAGCTGTCGCCGGTGAGAGTGACGATCCGCTCGATCAGCGGTTCGCCGTCGATGATGGCGCGCTTGATGGCAAACACGGTGGCGACGTTGAGCACCATGATGCCGATATCGACCGCGCGGCCTCCCTTGGGCACCTGACGGCCGGTGAGCAGTTCGATGGTTTGCTTGGCTCCGCCCGAGGGGTACTTGGTCGGCACCGTCTTGACCAGCACATCTTCATCGGTGGCGTGGCGGGTCAGTTGCCCGATCGCCTCGGGCTTGTTGTCTTCCACCCCGATCAGGGTGAGTTTCGGTTTGAGCAGGTGCTTGAGCACCCGGATGCCATCCATGATCTCGTCAGCATATTGCTGCATCAGCCGATCATCGGTGGTGATATAGGGTTCGCACTCCAGCCCGTTGACGATCAGGATCTCGGTGAGCTGGCCGCGGCCGTCGAGCTTGCTGTGGGTGGGGAACACGGCGCCGCCAAGGCCCGCCACCCCCGCCTGCTGAATGCGCTCGAGCAGCTCGCCCCGCTCCAGATTCCAATAATCGGCTTTGCCGTTGCGCTCGCCCCATTCATCTTCGCCATCGGGGGTGAGAATGACGCAGAGATCGCCGAGCCCGGAGGGGTGGGCAACCGTGTGGTTGCCAATCTCGGTGATGGTGCCGGAGGTAGAGGCATGGACAGGGACGACCCGCCCCTTGGCATAACGGGTCAGCGGTTGCCCTTTTTTGACCTTGTCGCCCACTTGAACCAGCAGATCACCGGCGGGGCCTGCGTGCTGGCGCAGCGGAATGATGAGGCGCGGTGGCAGACCGGCGTCTACCACCGGGCTCTGGCTTGATTGCAGCTTGTTGTCGGCGGGGTGAATGCCACCGTGAAAGTCCCAGAGCGTGCCGGCTTTGATACGTTCGAGTAAGGAATGCATGGTTGCTCCGCTGTTTATTCCACTATCTTGACCGGAATCTTGCCCGGAACATGCACGTTATTGAGATCCCACTTCCAGTTATCGACCGTGGTGGGCACCGGGATCATCTCGATGCAGTCGGTCGGGCATGGATCAACACAGAGATCGCAACCGGTGCACTCGTTGGCAATCACGGTATGCATCGCCTTGGTGGCGCCGACGATGGCGTCCACCGGGCAGGCTTGAATGCACTTGGTGCAGCCGATGCACTGATCTTCGTGGATAAAGGCGACCTTTTTGACTGGCACGGCGGCCTCGTCACTGTCCCCCAGCGGCTGGGGCTCGACCCCCATCAGATCGGCAATCTTGCGCATGGTGGCCTCGCCACCGGGCACGCACTTGTTGATCTGATCGCCGTTGGCGAGCGCCTCGGCGTAGGGTTTGCAGCCGGGATAGCCGCACTGGCCACACTGGGTCTGGGGCAGCAGGGCATCGAGCTGATCGACGATGGGGTCTGCTTCCACATGAAACTTGACGGCGGCAAAGCCCAGGATAATCCCGAACGCCAGCGCCAGCAGGGTGAGCACCAGAATGGCAAAGAGAATATGGATCATGGTTATATCTTGATTAGGCCGGTAAAGCCCATAAAGGCCAGCGACATCAGACCGGCGGTGATCATGGCAATCGACACCCCGCGAAACGGCGCGGGCACATCGGCGGCGACCAGACGCTCGCGCATGGCGGCGAACAGGATCAACACCAGCGAGAAGCCGGTGGCGGCGCCAAAGCCGTAGATCACGCTCTGGATAAAGTCGTGTCGCTCATTGATGCTGAGCAGCGCCACCCCGAGCACCGCGCAGTTGGTGGTGATGAGGGGCAGGAAGATCCCCAGCAGGCGATAGAGGGTCGGGCTGCTCTTGCGCACCACCATCTCGGTAAACTGCACCACCACGGCGATCACCAGAATAAAGGCGAGGGTGCGCAGATAGGCGATATCCAGCGGCAGCAGGATATAGTGCTCCACCAGATAGGAGCTGGCACTGGCGAGGGTCATCACGAAGGTGGTCGCCAGCCCCATGCCGATGGCGGTTTCCAGCTTGCCGGAGACCCCCATAAAGGGGCAGAGGCCGAGGAATTTCACCAGCACGAAGTTGTTAACCAGCACGGTGCCGATCAATAAAAGCAGGTACTCAGTCATCAATTACCGTCACTGAAAGTCGGGTTATCGGGGTTTGAAGGCGGGCGGTATTATCTGACGTTAGGGCCAGTTAAACAACCGCAAGGCCGCATGGTTATTATGCAACTGGATAATTTAGACGGGGTTTTGGGGCAAGATGATGTCGTTTTGACCGTCAATCAATCACTGAGTTGAGGGTGGGGTCCGTATGGGGCTTTTCAGGATGGGAACCGGTCTCTTTAAGCTCCCCAGCTGCCGTAAGCCAGATGCATTACTAAATACGGCCTTTATCAAAAGGATCCGTTGAAGCCCTCCTCGATATGGTGACTCCTCACTTAAGCAGCAGCGGTTACTCTGATGCTTTTCTGGGCGTAAAGGGCTTAAGTTGGGGGAGTTAATCCCCAATTTATTGATCTATGGCTTGTTTTTGCCGATATCCGGTTTTGTTCACACAGCCTACTTGGTTAAGATGCTTCACTTGGCTACCAGTGCTCTAGGTCTTTGTTCCTGGATAACTAGGAACCGCAATCTAATGCAGACCTGATGTTCAGGTAAGAAGCAGCAGACTAAGGGCTGAAACTTAGGGGCGGTAGCGTGCTTGCTTGAAGCTAATGATTACTTCACTAATCAGTGATTCCCACAGGCCATGGCATTCAGTAAGATGAGGAAATTTTCTTGAGTTTTATGAATAAATATTATCCAAATGGCAATTAAAAATCGAAAACCAACAGCTATTGATTTGTTCTGTGGATCGGGAGCTGTTACGTTGGGTTTGAAACAAGCTGGGTTTCATGTGGTCGGTGCCGTCGATCTTGCGCCTCAGGCTTGTTTGACATACAAAGCAAATCACCCTGAAGTAAATTTAATTGAAGAAGATATCGTTAATTTAGATCCAAGCTGTTTTGATAGCGTAGTAAAAAATGGGCTTGATCTACTAGTTGTATGTGCGCCTTGTCAGCCGTTCAGTAGTCAAAATAGGAAAAAATCTATTGCAGACCCTCGGCGTGATTTAGTCTCTGAGTCATTGAAGTTTATCGATAGATTTGAGCCTGAAATTGTATTTCTTGAAAATGTCCCAGGGCTTGCAGCAACAAGTATTTTCTCCTCTTATACAGAGGAGCTAAAAGCGCGTGGATATGATGTCTCTGTACCAATGAAATTGGATGCATCAAAGCTTGGAGTCGCTCAACGTCGCTATAGAATGGTATTGCTAGCCTCCAAAAATATAGACATGCATAAGCTGAGCTCGTTTTCTGAGCAGCCAATGAGGACGGTACGTGACCTTATTTCTGATTTACCTGTACCTCCAATAGGCAGAACATCATCAGCAGCAGATGTTCTGCATTTTTCAAGAAAACACTCGGATCTAAATC
>NZ_QAJD01000181.1:1575-2062 GCF_003061465.1 Aeromonas sp. HMWF017 | reverse complement strand
TACAAGGCTTGAAAAAAGAGAGCTCTCTTGATGATTCATCTTGGCAATATATGATAAGTAAGCTCGATAGAATTGGTGGGCTATATATATATCGCAATGGTATAAGAATCTTGCCGTATGGTGATTCAGATTATGATTTTTTAAGTATTGAAAAGAGAAGAACTAAGTCTGCTGGGGATTGGTTTTTTTCCTATCGCCGCCTTTTTGGATATATATCTGTATCTCATGAATATAATCCTACGTTGACTGAAAAAGCTGGTCGTGAAGGATTTAGGGAAAATCAAGCCTACCGTGATTTTAGATCGATACTTATTAACTTTTTTGAGCAGCTAGCTATAGAGTTTTTTAGAGATGCTTCACCTCAGTCCGATTATTGGGAAGCTAAGGAAGCTTTTAAAATACAAGATAAACTGTTACAGAAGCAGAAGAAAAAAGCCGATAATAGACGTTTTGATTTCAAGTCTGAATTAAGTGGTTTCTTTGATTA
>NZ_QAJD01000181.1:184-1565 GCF_003061465.1 Aeromonas sp. HMWF017 | reverse complement strand
AAAAAAATGGCTCATTTTCAGATGTTTATGGTCGCATGAAATGGGATGACGTTGCTCCGACGCTTACTACCGGTTGTACAGATATAACTCGTGGTCGTTTTGCTCACCCAGAACAAAACAGAGGGATGACCTTACGAGAGGCTGCTAGGCTTCAATCATTTCCTGATTCTTATATATTTCTAGGAAATGCTGGGCAAATTGCTACGCAAATTGGTAATGCTGTGCCGCCTGCTATGATGCAGACAATAGCAGTTACACTTATAACAGCGCTAAATAACACCTAAGGATCATGAAATGACTCAGCTCAGGGTTAGGGCCAGAGCAGTAGATATGCTTGGGCGACAGCAAATAGCTGGTATACCAACTGCAATTCACGAACTATTTAAAAATGCCCATGATGCATATGCAGAAAGGGTCGAAGTAGATTTTTTTAGAAAAACAAGAGTTTTAGTTTTACGAGATGATGGTTATGGGATGACCAGAGAGGATCTTGAGAAGAGATGGTTAACACTAGGCACTGAATCTAGAATATCTGCAAATAAGAAGAAATCCATAGACGAATTGCAGCAAGAATGGCGTGGCCCAAAAAATTTACCTCCCAGGGTTATTATGGGGGAAAAAGGGATAGGGCGTTTAGCTATCGCGGTAATTGCCCCAATAACAATTTTGATGAGTCGTGCTAGCCGACCAGATGGATTGAAAAATCTTGTTTTAACGATTGTGCATTGGGGGATGTTTGAACAGCCAGGTATAGATATAAGCGAAATAGATATTCCTATAAAGGAGTTTCCTCAAGGGGTATTGCCATCAAATAATGATATATGCGAACTCACTGACAAAATAATTGAAAATTTGGAGAGACTTAAAAAATATCTTAACGAGGATGCATTTGATTCATTAAAAAACAGTATCGATGTTGCCAAGAAAATCTCACCAGAACAACTTGATTTGTTTTTGAATAAAAATATTGATGCGCCATTAACTTTGGCTGGTAATGGCTACGGCACGCATTTTATTGTATTGCCTGTTGCTCCAGAGCTGGATGATGATATCGATGGGGGGTCAGATAAAGAGTCCTCTAAATTAGAAAAGAATTTACTTGGCTTTTCTAATACCATGGTTGGAGTTGAACCAGTCATTAAGACTGAATTTCGTGATCATAAATTATCGCATACAGACAGTTTAATTGGTGAGGCAAGTTTTTTCACTGAGAATGATTTCGACTCATCTGATCATATATTTGATGGAGATTTTGATGAATATGGACAGTTCGTAGGAACTGTTACTATTTATGGAAAAAAGAGGGATTTTACTTGTAACTGGGCTGAGGGAAGGGGGCGTTTAGCACGTTGTGGCCATTTCTCTATTAGATATGGCTACG
>NZ_QAJD01000181.1:0-174 GCF_003061465.1 Aeromonas sp. HMWF017 | reverse complement strand
TGCGTCGCCTTTCATATATTCCCAAGAATGGTGGCAGCAGATATGCACTGCCAATCGAACTTCAGTTAAAGTGCCATCAAAATTTTTTTTATGGCTCATTTTCAGATGTTTATGGTCGCATGAAATGGGATGACGTTGCTCCGACGCTTACTACCGGTTGTACAGATATAACTC
>NZ_QAJD01000046.1:40206-42169 GCF_003061465.1 Aeromonas sp. HMWF017 | reverse complement strand
TTACGGAAAAGGCGTAAATATCAAAGCATGTTTGCATGAGGCGATGGGGCGCCCCATGCAACACGTAATTGGGACATAGCCATAAAAAAGGGCGTCCTCTCTAGCAGGGGACGCCCGGAAAAATCAAACCTTGCGGTTTGCATACCAACGGAACCAAGACCTCACTCTTCACTTACTTCACACACTCAACACACTCTTCAAAACAGGGTTTGTCCATTAACCCTGCCATTTTCCTCCTTCGACAATCACATCATTCGGATCGGTATCAGGGCTCAGCTTGTCACGCACATACTGGTCATAGAGTTTCAGCAGGTACTTCTCCTCACCCAGTTTGGCGAGACGGTCATTGACCCAGTCACGCAGCTCGATATTGCCCTTCTTCACCGCCGGGGCGATGGGGTCTTCCGAGCCCAGTTTTTCGGGCAGTACCCGATAGCCCGGGTTCTCCTTGGCCCAGCTGAACAGTACCAGGTTGTCCTGGGCATAGGCGTCACCACGGCCCTGCGCCAGCGCCTGCAAAGATTCGGTGTTCTTCTCGAACTTGAGGACCTTCCACTCCGGGTGGTTGCGGGTCAGCCAGATATCGGCTGTGGTGCCGGTGGTCACGATCAGGGTCTTGCTGGCCAGATCATCCAGTTTCTTGGCCGGACTCCCTTCCGGCACCAGCACCTGTACCGCCACTCGCAGGTTCGGGTTGGTGAAATCCACCACCTCGCGCCGCTCCGGGGTCACCGTCATATTGGCGAGGATCAGATCCACCTTGTCGCTCTGCAGGAAGGGGATGCGGCTGGCTGGCTCCACCGCCACGAACTCGATCTTGTTCTCGTCCCCCAGCAGATCCTTGGCGAAGCGGCGGCCGAGATCGGTGTCAAAACCGACGTAGTTCCCCTTCTCGTCCACGTAGCCAAACGGCGGCTTATCGGTGAAGACGCCGACGATGAGCTTGTCCCGCGCCTTGATCTTGTCGAGAGAACCGTCCGCCGCATGGGCGGCGCCACTGGCAATACCCAGTCCCAATAAGGCACTAAGCAGAACCGAGGTGATTTTTTTCATGCTGACTCCTTTCGTTTGATGACATTTGTATAAGAAAACTTGGCGAGGAACTGGCGCGCACGCTGGCTCCTGGGATTGTCGAAAAATTGGTGGGGCGCGGCCTGCTCCAGAATGTGGCCGCCATCCATGAAGACGATGCGATCCGCCACCGCCCGGGCGAACGCCAGCTCATGGGTGACGATGAGCAGGGTCATGCCGCTGCCGGCGAGATCGCGGATCACCTCCAGCACCTCCTGCACCATCTCGGGGTCGAGGGCCGCGGTCACCTCGTCAAACAGCATCACCTGCGGGTTCATGCACAGCGCCCGCACGATGGCGATCCGCTGCTGCTGGCCGCCGGAGAGCTGGCGCGGATAGTCGTGGCGCCGCTCCCACAGGCCGATGCGAGTCAGCAACTGCTCGGCTTGCAGCAGCGCCTCTGCCCGCTCCCGCTTCTGCACCTGCAGGGGGCCAAGCAGCACATTTTCCAGCACCGTCAGGTTGGGGAAGAGGTGATAGCTCTGGAACACCATACCGATCCGCTGGCGTACCCGCTGCCAGTCGATGGCACCATCCAGCAGCACGCCATCAAAGCGGATCTCGCCCCCCTGAATGGGTTCAAGCCCGTTGAGGGTGCGCAACAAGGTGCTCTTACCACAGCCACTTGGCCCCAGAATGACGATCACCTCCCCGGCACGCACGCTGAGGCTGATCCGATCCAGCACCATATTCGGGCCGAACTGTTTACTGACAGAACCGAGTTCAAGCAGAGGTGTCATACCGCATTACCCCATTGTTGCTCCAGCCGGCGCGAGGCGAGCGAGAGCGGATAGCAGACCAGAAAAAAGAACAGAAAAAGCAGACCGTAAATAAGCAGCGAGCCATAGGTGCGCTCGATGATCTGCTGGCCCACCTTGATCACTTCCACCAC
>NZ_QAJD01000046.1:37153-40196 GCF_003061465.1 Aeromonas sp. HMWF017 | reverse complement strand
CTTGATGATGCGGATGTAGATGTTGATGGTCGGCGGCGTCAGCCGCTGCAACGCCTGGGGCAGCAGCACGTGGCGATAGAGCTGCCAGCGGGAGAGCCCGAGCGCCAACCCGGCCTCCTGCTGGCCACGGGCGAGAGAGTTGAGGCCGCCGCGCACCACTTCACCCACCTCGCTGGCGCCCCACAGGGCGAGCACCAGCACGGCGCACCAGAAGGCCGGAATATCGAGGCCGAAAAAGATCGGCAACCCGAAGAAAAAGAGATAGAGCCACACCAGTACCGGCACCACCCGAAACAGCTCGAGATAAAGCCGCAGCAGCCCCCGTACCAACCGACCGCCCTGCTGCGCCAGCACGCCGTACGCGACACCGCCGAGGGTGGCAAACAGGATGGCCAGCAGCGAGATGGCGAGGGTCTGGCCTGCGCCCACCGCCAGCAGTGGCAACGCCTGCGTCAGTTGCTCAGAGATCGAGCTGGCCATATTGAGCCCTCCTTTCCTGCGTCTTGGTGACGAGAGACGGTGGCAGCTGGAAGATAAGTGCCCACATCGGGATCCTCGCCTGCATCAGCGATTCAGTGACCGAACTGACCATGTTGCAGCCTCCTTTCCACGACGCGCAGAGCGAGAGAGAGCGGCAAAAAGATCAGCACGCACATCAAGGTCAGCACCGCCAGCATCTCGTAGGTCTTGTAGTAGAGGGCGATGTAATTCTTGGTGGTGTAGAGCAGCTCTGGCACCGCCACCGCCGAGGCCACCGTCGTCTCCTTGAGCAGGAAGATGAAGTTGGCAAACAGCGCGGGCAGACTGGCGAGCCAGGCCTGGGGCAACTGCACGTGGCGCAGCAGTTGCCAGCGAGAAAGCCCGATGGCTCGGCCAGCCTCCAGCTGACTGGCGGGCACCGCCTCAATGCCTGCCCGCAGCGCCTCGGTCAGATAGCCACCGCCGAGGAAGGTCATGGCAATCACCGCAGTGGTAAACCCGGAGAGCGACAAGCCGAGCGCAGGCAGCCCGAAATAGAGGAAGAAGAGCTGGATCAGCAGCGGCGTGTTGCGGGCCAGCTCGACATATCCGCGGATCAGCGCGCTGAGCGGCCGCTTGTGCAGGCTCAGCAGGGCGACGTTGAGCAGGGCGACCGCCAGCGAAGTGAGGATCACTATGGTTCCCAGCTGCAAAGTGACCCAGACCGCCTTGCCGAAGGCGGGCAGCGTCGTAAGGATAAAGGGCAGATCCAGATTCATGCCGGGATCCTCCCGTCACGCTGCAAACGCTGGGGCAGCACAGTGATCGCATCCGGATACTTGATGCCGGCACCGGTATTGAGCACGACAACCTGCTCCTGCTCCCGGATCCAGCCCGCCTCGCGCAGTTGACGAGCGGCAGCAAACGCGGCGGCCCCTTCCGGGCAGACAAAGCTCCCTTCGCGAGAAGCGAGCAGGCGGATCTCGCTCTTGATCGCCTTGTCATCTACCGCGATGGCGCAACCCTCGGTGCGATAGAGGGCGTCCAGCACCAGAAAATCCCCCAGCGCCTTGGGCACATTGATGCCGAACGCCAGCGTCCGGGAGTCGGGCCAGAAGCTCGACTCGGCGGCTCTCTGTTGCCACGCCTGTACGATGGGCGCGCAACCGCTCGCCTGCACGGCCACCAGCCGGGGCAGCGCACCCTTGACCCAGCCCAGCTCCTGCAGCTCGCGCAGCGCCTTGTAGATACCGATAAGGCCGACCCCGCCACCGGTGGGATAGATGATCACATCCGGCAGGGTCCAGCCAAGCTGTTCGGCAATCTCCAGCCCCATGGTCTTCTTGCCCTCAATCCGGTAGGGCTCCTTCAGGGTTGAGGCATCAAACAAGGCGTGCTCCGCCACCGCCTGCGCCACCTGGCGACCGGCATCGCTGATCAGGCCATCCACCAGATAGAGACGGGAACCGGCGAGGGAGGTCTCCAGTCGGGTGATGGCGGGAGCGGCCTGCGGCATAACGATGGTGCTACGCAGTCCGGCGCGGGCACCGTAGAGCGCCCATGCAGCCCCTGCGTTGCCGTTGGTCGGCATGGCGAAGTGAGTGACGCCGAGTTCACGAGCGCGGGAGATGCCCACCGCTGCACCACGAGCCTTGAAGGACCCGGTGGGGATGACGCTCTCGTCCTTCATCCAGAGATCCGGAATACCGATCTGCTTGCCCAGCGTAGGCAGCCGTAGCAGTGGGGTGAATCCCTCCCCCAGCGTCACAACGTGGGCGGGATCCCGTACCGGCAGCAACTCGTGATAACGCCACAGGCTGGCCGGGCGCCCCAGCAATGCCGCCGGGTGCCATGCTCGCTTCAGCGCATCGAGATCGTAGCTGGCCAGCAGTGGCGCACCTGCCCGGCTCAGTTGCCAGGGCTGGTCAGCCTCATGGATCTCGCCACTCTTGCTGCAACGCAGATGTGATAGGTAGCTATACGGCATGCTTTATCCTGAATGGATCGACTTTGGTCAGTCACTTATTCCATCCTGCAACCCAAGTACCGGATAACAAACAAAATTAACTGGCAAACCTAAGTGAAAAAATTCATATGAAGCCGTCTGTTTTCGCTGGCAATCTCATCTGCCAGCAATAAGGAAGGGGAGCCATTGGCTCCCCTTCTGTCATCTCTTCCGATTCAAATCTGGAAGTCGAGGGCGGGCTCGCTGCCCATGGCGCGGGCCTGAATATCCGCCAGCGCCAGCTCGGGGTTGCAGAGCTGGATAAACTGCCAGGCAAAGTTGTGCTGGAACTGCCCCTGCTTGAGGCCAATCCAGGCGGTGTGGGGGGCAAACAGATGGCTGCCATCGAGCTGCACCAGCCCCTGATCGCGCTGGGTGTCGAACGCCATGTCGGCCAGTATGCCGACCCCCATCTCCAGCTCGACATAGGTCTTGATGACATCGGAGTCCTGCGCCGTCAGCAGGATCTGCGGCTCGATGCCAGCCGCAGCAAAGGCTTCATCCACCCGCACCCGCCCGGTCAACCCGGCTTGATAGGTGACGATAGGCCAGTTGGCCAGCGCCGCCAGCGTCAGATCC
>NZ_QAJD01000046.1:0-37143 GCF_003061465.1 Aeromonas sp. HMWF017 | reverse complement strand
CCACGATATTGTGGTGCCAGCGGTAGTAGGGGAATGCCACCACCCCTTCGCTCTTGTCGAGCTGCTCGCTGCTGATGCCGATATCCACCTCGCCGGTCTGCACCAGCCGCACTATCTCCTCCGGGCTGCCCTGACGCAGCTCCAGCTGCACCAGCGGAAACTGCTCGCGAAACGCCTTCACCACCCGCGGCAAGGCATAGCGGGCCTGGGTATGGGTGGTCGCCACCAGCAAGCGGCCCGAGTCGCGGTTGGCAAAGGTGCTGGCCAGTTTGCGGATGTTGTTGGCGTCATTGAGAATGCGCTCGGCAATCACCAGCAGCTCCTTGCCAGGCTCGGTCATACCGAGCAGCCGCTTGCCGTAGCGGATAAAGAGCTCGATGCCGAGCTCTTCCTCCAGCTCGCGGATATGGCGACTCACCCCGGATTGCGAGGTAAAAAGGGCGTTGGCCACCTCGGTCAGGTTGTAATCCCGCCGCGCGGCCTCCCGGATAATTCGTAACTGCTGAAAATTCACCTTGTCGCCTCCTGCGAAGAGTGGGCGACACAATCTGCTCGCCCCTCTCATTTTTGTTATTTGGCCGGGATCATGCCCGGCTGACAGCCTGAACCGAGCGGCCACACCGCCCGCAACACAGCATCAAATCTGATAGTCGGGATAGAACTGCGCCTGTCTGGCCACCAGCTTCACCCCCTGACCCGGGGCAAACAGCTTGGCCGCCTCCTTGGTCAGCTCCGCCTCATAGTGAGCCCCTTTGGTCTCACCGTCACCACGCAGCTCCACCCGAATGCGTGGCCCCATGGGCAGCAGACGGGTGATGGTGGCGCGGATCCCGCCCGGCGCATCGGCTGGCAGAATCTCCAGTTCATGGGGACGGACATAGGCGATGGCGGCACTGCCGTGAGCAAGATGAGAAGCCGACGGCCCGCCGAGCAGCTGCTCGCCGACACCGAATCCCTGCTCCGCCACCCGACCGCGGAACTGGTTCACGCTGCCAAGGAAGCTGTGGACGAAGGAGCTGGCGGGCTGGTCATAGACCTCGGCCGGGGTGCCGATCTGCTCGACCCGTCCGGCATTCATCAGCACCACCCGATCCGCTACCTCCAGCGCCTCTTCCTGATCGTGAGTCACGAACAGACTGGTGACGTGCAGTTCGTCGTGCAGCTCGCGCAGCCAGCGACGCAGCTCCTTGCGCACCTGCGCATCGAGGGCGCCAAAGGGCTCGTCCAAGAGCAGAACCTTGGGCTGCACCGCCAGCGCGCGGGCCAGCGCAACCCGCTGACGCTGACCGCCGGAGAGCTGGGTCGGATAGCGCTCGGCCACGTGGCTGAGCTGTACCAGATCAAGCAGCTCCTTGACCCGGGCGCGGATCGCCGCCTCGGCCGGGCGTTCACTGCGCGGTTTGACCCTAAGGCCAAACGCCACGTTCTCGAACACCGTCATGTGGCGAAACAGGGCGTAGTGCTGGAACACGAAGCCGACGTTGCGCTCGCGCACATGGAGATCCGAGGCGTCCTCACCGCGGATGATGACGTGGCCACTGTCGGCCTGCTCCAGCCCGGCGATGATCCGCAGCAAGGTGGTTTTGCCACAGCCGGAGGGGCCGAGCAGGGCCACCAGCTCACCGTCGTGAAAGTCGAGGTTGATGTCTGCCAGCGCCGCGTACTGATTGAAATGCTTGTTGAGTTGTTGAACCTGAATGCTCATGGCTGCCTCTTTAAAACGGTGATTCAGTGAGATTTGGTGGGCTGGACACGCAGCCGGGCCAACAGGGTTTCACCCAGCAGGGTGAAGATCCCGAACAGAGCCAAGAGGCTTGCCACTGCAAAGGCGGCACCGGTCTGGTACTCGTTGTAGAGGATCTCGATATGCAGCGGCAGGGTATTGGTCTGGCCGCGAATATGACCGGAAACCACCGACACCGCGCCAAACTCCCCGACCGCGCGGGCGGTACAGAGCAGCAGGCCGTACATCAGGCTCCAGCGAATGCCGGGCAGGGTGACGCGCCAGAACATCTGCAGGCCGCTCGCCCCCAGCATGATGGCCGCCTCCTCCTCTTCCGGGCCGCGCGCCTCCATCTGGGGCAGCAGCTCGCGCACCACGAAGGGTACGGTAATGAAGGTGGTGGCCAGAATGATCCCCGGGGTGGCGAAGATGATCTTGATGTCATGTTCGCTCAGCCAGTCACCAAACCAGCCGCGGCTGCCGAACATCAACACCAGCATCAGACCGGCGATCACCGGCGACACCGAGAAGGGCAGATCGATGATGGTGATGAGCAGCTGCCGACCGGGGAAGCGGAAACGGGCGATAGCCCAGGCCGCCGCAATCCCGAACAGCAGATTGAGTGGAACCGCACAGAGGGTCACCAACGCGGTGAGACCGAGGGCGCTCAGGGCATCCGGCTCGCTGATGGCGTGCCAGAAGAAGGCGAGCCCCGGCGTCAGCGCCTGAATAAAGACGGTGGCCAACGGCAGCAGCAACAGGGCGGCAAACCAGCCCAAACCGACCGTGATCAGCAGCCACTTGACCCACTGGGGTTCACGGATCACGACCGGTGCCTTGCGAGCGGGGGTCGCCTCCATAGAGGCCGCCTCAATGGCGATAGCAGATGAACTCATATCCGGCTCCCTCCGATGCGAGACCAGCTCCAGGCCTGCAACTTGTTGATTAGCAGTAACAAAATGAACGAAATCAGCAGCATGACCACTGCGATGGCGGAGGCGCCGGCATAGTCATACTCCTCCAGGTGGCTCATGATCATCAGCGGCGCGATTTCCGAGACCATCGGCAGGTTGCCGGCGATGAAGATGACGGAGCCGTACTCCCCCACCCCGCGGGCAAACGCCAGCGCAAAGCCGGTGAGCAGGGCCGGGATCAGGGTCGGCCAGAGCACCCGCAGAAAGGTCTGCCAGCGATCGGCGCCGAGGCTGGCGGCGGCCTCCTCTTGCTCGGTTTCAGCCTCCCGCAGCACCGGCTGCAGGGTACGCACCACAAACGGCAATCCGATAAAGGTGAGTGCGATGACCACCCCGATAGGGTTGTAGGCGAGCTGGATGCCGAGCGGCGCCAGCAACTGGCCGATCCAGCCGTTGGGGGCGAAGATGGCGCACAGGGCGATGCCGGAAACGGCGGTCGGCATGGCGAATGGCAGGTCGATCAGCGCATCCACCAGACGACGACCGGGGAAGGTGTAGCGCACCAGGATCCAGGCCAGGATCAGGCCAAATAGGCTGTTGAGCAGCGCCGCGACAAAGGCCGCACCGAAGCTCAGGCGAAAGGAGGCGAGCACCCGGGGTGAACCGATCACCTGCCAGAACTCGGCGGCGGTCAGGTTGTTGATCGCAAACAGTACCAGGGCCGAGAGCGGCAACAGCACCAGCAGGCCCAGATAGAGCAGGCTGAACCCCAAGGTGGGGCCAAAACCGGGCAGGACAGAATAAGAACCAAATCGCATAACACATCCATCTGTTATGAAGAATCTTCGATATGGTGATTCTGCGCACTCCCCTCATCGGCAACAAACATCAATTGCGACTTTGCTAATCACTTTTTTGTCTAACTGCAGAGTCACAAGGCTCTTGGCGCACTCCAAATAAAAAAAGGTCTTTTATATAAATAAAAGACCTAAGAAATGGAGCAATACGGAGCGGAGCATTCAAAGAACGGGGGCATGGAGTAGCCAGTGAACAGCGCGCTCGCCAACCCTCCAACCACTTCACAGATACCTAGCGAAAGCCCAATACGACCGGCCGGGGCGATGCGGTCTTGACCGGTGCCACCACCAGCTCACCACGGCGGTAGAGTGCCCCCAGCAAATGCAGCCCCTGATGCCAATCCCCATGACCGGACTGGGCATTGATATGGCCCGCCTCACCGGCATCGAACAGCGGCACCTGCCACTGACGGCTCCAGTATTCGGCCCGTTCAAAGCTCATCCAGGGATCATTGCGGCTGGCCACCAGCTGGGCCGACACCTGCAGCGGCCCGGCCAAGGCCTCATCCGCAATGCCAAAACGGGCGGGATCGGCGGGCGCCACCAGAAAGATCGAGGCCACCTTCTCCGGCTGCAAGCGGGCCGCCGCGATGGCGGTCAGGGCGCCGAAAGAGTGGGCCACCAGATGGACCCGGCTGCGGCGACGTTTCAACTTGCTCGCCAGCTTGGCACTCCAGACCCTGAGGTCCGGCTTGTCCCACGGCAGCCCGGTCATCCGCTGCCATTGGGGAAAATGATCGTGCCAGCGGCTCTGCCAGTGATCCGGCCCACTGTTGTGCAGACCGGGAACCAGGAGGATCTTGTTCATCTTGGTGCTCCTATCGGCTGGCACAGGGGCCAGTTCAGTGATGGATAACGAAGCTATCAACGACCCGGCTGATAGATCTGGTCAAACAAACCACCCTGGGCGAAGTGTTTCTTCTGGGCTTTCTCCCAATCCCCTTCCAGATCCTTGACGGTAAAGAAGGCAAGCTGTGGGAACTGGGCTGCCGTCTCCTTCAGGATCGCCGGGTTGCTGGGGCGATAGTGATGTTTGGCGACGATATGCTGCCCCTCGTCAGAGTAGAGATAATCGAGATAGGCCTTGGCCACCGCTTCGGTACCGTGCTTCCTGGCCACCTTGTCCACCACCGCGACCGGCGGCTCCGCCAGAATGGAGACCGAAGGCACCACCAGCTCGAACTTGTCGCTGGCACCCGCCTGACCAAGCACCAGCAGGGCTTCGTTCTCCCACGCCAGCAGCACGTCACCGAGACCACGCTCGGTAAAGCTGGTGGTGGCACCGCGGGCGCCTGAGTCCAGCACCTTCACGTTCTTGAATAGATCGCCAACAAACTGCTTGGCCCCCTCTTCACTGCCGCTCTTCTTCAGGGCATACCCCCAGGCGGCCAGATAGTTCCAGCGTGCCCCGCCAGAGGTCTTGGGGTTGGGAGTCACGATGGCGACATCCTTGCGCACCAGATCATCCCAATCCTTGATCTGCTTGGGATTGCCCTTGCGCACCAGGAAGACAATGGTGGAGGTATAGGGCGAGGCGTTGTTGCCGAGGCGACTCTGCCAGTCGGCAGCGGTCAGCCCCGCCTTGGCGATGGCGTTGACATCGTAGGCCAGCGCCAGCGATACCACGTCGGCCTCCAGTCCATCCACCACGGCGCGGGCCTGTTTGCCGGAACCACCGTGAGACTGGCTCACCACCACATCGTCACCGGTTTTGGCCTTCCACTCCTTGGCAAAAGCGGCGTTGTACTCCTGAAACAGCTCGCGGGTCGGATCGTAAGAGACATTGAGCAGGCGGATCTCGGCGGCATTGGCCTGACCAAATGCCAGCAGAGAGAGCAGGGTCAGGGCGGTCATTCGCAGTTTCATGGTGATTCTCCATATCTTGTTGGGTTGAGAACAGCATGCCGTGGAGTTGTTATGCCCAGAAGAAAGAAATAACTCTTTGCTTATCTCTTTTGCTCATATCAGCTCAGCCACCCGCACCGGGAGCCGGACGCAGACTCTGTGAGCCATGCCCCTCTGGCCCCTTGCTCGCTGTGCCATCATGGGAACAAGGCAGGCAGATGACGAAAAGGAAGTCGCTATGTGGATCAATGCAGAACCGGTCAACGGTGCCCTGGTCTCGCTGGCCATCGGCCTCATCATTGGACTGGAGCGGGGCTGGCAGGTTCGCCAGCTGGGTGATAACCAGCGCATCGCCGGGATGCGTACCTACGGCCTCATCGGCCTGCTCGGCGGGGTGTGCGGTTTGCTGCTGCCTACCCTGGGCCCCTGGCTGCCGCTGCTCGGCCTTCTAGCGGTGGTGATCGGCTGCGGCCTCTCGGTCTGGCTGGCCCAGCGCTGGCAAGGGGAGTTTGGCCTCACCAGCTCGGTCGCCATGCTGCTCACCTATTTGCTGGGACTGATGTCGGTGCTGCTGAGCCCGAGCGAAGCGGTGGCCTGCGCCGTGCTGGCCGCCCTGCTGATGGGGCTCAAGGGCAAGATCCAGCAGGGGATGCTGTTTCTCAGCGAAACCGAATTCCACGCCACCCTGCGCTTTCTGCTTATCTCGCTGGTGCTGTTGCCGGTGCTGCCCAACGAGGAGATGGGGCCCCTCGATGCCTTCAATCCCTTCAAGATCTGGCTGATGGTGGTGGTGATCGCCGGCATCTCGTTTTGTGGCCACTTCGCGGTGCGGCTGCTCGGCACCCGCGCCGGGCTGGTGCTCACCAGCATACTGGCGGGATTGGCCTCCTCCACCGCCCTTACCCTGCAGTTCGCCCGTCTCAACAAGGAGCAGGGCGGGCTGGAGCGACTGCTGGCCACCGGTATCCTGCTGGCAGGGGCCACCATGTGGCTGCGGCTGCTGGTACTGGTACTGCTGATTCACAGCGAGCTGGCGATGCGTCTCGCCGCCCCGCTCGTGTTGCTGGCGACCACGGTCTACGGTTTTGCCTTCTGGTTCTGGCGCCAGCGCGAGGAGCTGACTGACGGCCCGGTACAGCCGGAAACCAGCAACCCGCTCGATCTTGCCACCGCCATCAAGTTCGGCCTGCTGCTGGCGCTGATCGGCTTTATGGCCACCCTGCTGCAAGACAAGGTGGGCAGCTCAGGGGTCTATCTGCTGGCGCTGGTGTCGGGGATCACCGACGTGGACGCCATCACGCTGTCGCTCTCCCAGCTCTCCCACAAGGAGCTGGCGCTGGAGGTAGCGGCCCGCGGCATCCTGCTGGCCGGACTGGTCAACTCGCTGGTGAAGGGGTTGCTGGCCCTCGGCATTGGCGGTCGCAGTCTCGGGCTGCGGGTGCTGCTGCCCTACTTCGTCTCGGCCCTACTGATCCTGCCCCTTATCTGGCCCGCAGGTTGACCGGGATCACCTGCCATAAGTGACAGACTGACGCCCCTCCCGCTTGTCACGTATACTGCCCCCTCTTGCAGCATGAGGAGGTAGCAATGGCGAGCGACTGGGACAAGGTACTGGCAGGCGGGGCACTGGACAGCCAGAGCGAGGAGATAGCCAACGACCGGATCCGCGGTCAGGCGCTGCTGGCCCGGCTCAATGGTTCACCGGCTGGCGATGCGCCGCTGCGCCAGCAGATCTGCCGCGAACTGTTTGGCCACTGCCCCGACTCCTGCTGGATCAGCACGCCGTTTACCTGCGAGTTTGGCCGCAACATCCATATCGGCGAGAAGACCTTCTTCAACTTCAACGTCACCATTCTCGACGTGGGCGAAGTGCACATCGGCAGCCATGTGCTGCTGGCCCCCAACGTGCAGATCTACACCGCCATCCACACCATGAACTATCTGGAGCGACGCAACTGGACCGCCTACAACAAGCCGGTGCGGATCGGTGACGACTGCTGGATTGGCGGCGGCGCCATCATCTGCCCCGGTGTCACCATTGGGCCGCGCTCCATCATTGGCGCGGGCGCCGTGGTCACCCGCGACATCCCGGCCGACTCGGTGGCGGTGGGTAATCCGGCCAAGGTGATCCGCAAACTCAAGCAGGATGAGGAGCGCTGCTGGGAGCTGGCACAATGATGTCGCTGGCACTGCTGCCACTGGGCGCCGCCCTCTGGCTCGGCCTCCGCGAGCAGCTGTGGTGGCCGCTGGCCGTGTTGCTCTTCATGAGTCTGCTCACGGTCGCCGCCTACGCCTGGGACAAGCGGCAGGCGGTGCGCGGCGAGTGGCGCATTCCCGAATCGAGGCTCCATCTGCTGGAGCTGTGCGGCGGCTGGCCGGGCGCACTGGTGGCCCGCCAGTGGCTGCGCCACAAGACCCAGAAGCGCAGCTACCGGCTGGTCTTCTGGTTTATCGTGCTGCTGCACCTGACCCTGTGGGCGCTCTGGGTCGGACGACCACTCTGGCAGCAATAGCCAACTGCATCACAAAGGCGAAACAGGCCCCATTGCGGCCAATTGGCGGCTGTGAGAAAACAGAACGGATCCCATCAGCGTTTTCGCCGTTTATAGACGACAAGGAGTCGTGACATGACCATGTGGACAGGCATAGTCCTGATCGTATTTATCAGCCTATTGTTCGGATATCTCGGCAAGCGAGCTCGCTACCAGATGGGGGATGCCCGTATCACGGATCGCCTCGGCAAGCAGGATCTGGTCATCCGGGAGCTGCAGGAGCGGGTCGCCAATCTGGAGGCGATCGTCATCGAAGAGGAGAAGCGGCGCCCGTTTCGGGAGCTGTGATTTTTTCACCGCCAGGTTTCAGATACAGAGAGGGCTGCACGATGCAGCCCTCTCTCGTTTCAGCAGACTCAGATTGCCAGCGGCAGCAACTCGGCATAGTCGCGGATCGCCGGAAAAGCGGTGATGCTCTGCTCCGGCTTGCAGCTGTCCGGATTCTGGATCGCCAGCTGATAGCCGATGCCATAGTCGGCGGCGGCCCGCAGGATCCGCTCGCTGTCATCCACAAACAGGGTACGGGCCGGATCGAACGCCAGCCGCTCGGCCAGTGCCTGCCAGCAGTGCTGGCTCTCCTTCGACCAGCCCAGCTCGTGGGTACTCACCATCAGATCCAGATGGTCGCTTAGTCCCAGCTGCGCATCCTTCACCGACAGACTGGCGGGGTGGGCATTGGTGAAAAGCACCAGCTGCTTGCCCGCGGCGCGCAGCTCGGCCAGAAAGGGGATGGCGTGGGGACGCCACTGGATCTTCGCCAGCAGCTCCTGCTTGAGGGCACGGATGTCGAGCCCCAGGGTCTCGCTCCAGTAATCCACGCAGTACCAGTTGAGGGTGCCGTTGACGGCGTGATAGTGGACATCGATCTGCGCTTTGGCTTCATCCAGTGGCAGCCCGAGCCGCTCGGCGTAACGCTCCGGCACCAGCTGCTGCCAGAGGTGGTTGTCAAAATGCAGATCGATCAGGGTGCCATCCATATCGAGCAAGACGGTATCTATCTGGTGCCATGGCAAGGTGGTGGAGCGGGAGTGTGGCATCGGGCCTCTTGATCGCGGATCTCGGAAAACGGGGCGGCAGTATAACGGATTTTTCCTCCCCCTTTGCCATCCCTGGCCCGTGGTGTTCGGTGTGAGAGTCGTTTACTCTTGATGCACGATTTTTTAACGAGCAGCCAGCGTCCGATGAGCGACCCCAACAAGAGCAAACCCGAGCACATCTCAGCCGACCAACTGGATCACCCCAAGAGCAAGCCGGAGATCCTCAAGGCCGATATCGTCGCCGAGAGCCGACTGTTCAAGGTGGAATCGCTACACCTCAAGTTCTCCAACGGCGAAGAGCGGGTCTACGAGCGGATGCGCGGCGGCAATCGTGGCGCCGTCATGGTGGTGCCGCTGTTCGATGCCCACACCCTGCTGCTGGTGCGCGAATATGCCGCCGGCACCCACTCCTACGAGCTGGGCTTTCCCAAGGGGCTGATCGACCCGGGCGAGAATTCCTTCGAGGCGGGTAACCGGGAGCTGATGGAAGAGGCAGGCTTTGGCGCCAACAGCCTGACCCTGCTCAAACAGGTGTCGCTGGCGCCTGGTTACTTCTCCAGCCGGATGGATATTTTGCTGGCGCGGGATCTCTTCCCCGAACAGCGGATCGGCGACGAGCCCGAACCGCTGGAAGTGATCCCCTGGCCGCTAAACCGGATAGACGAATTGCTGGCACGACCCGACTTCACCGAGTCGCGCAGCATCAGTGCCCTGCTCCTGGCCCAGAAGTGGCTGGCGGAGCAGGCAAAGTAGCCCGCAGACGGGCAGTTAACAGACAGAGGATAACGAGATGCAGGAGTTGTTGGCCTGGGTGCCGGGGGTCAAGGAGATTGCCCGCGAAGCCGGAAGGATCCTTCACGACATCTATCACGGCGGTCAGTTCGAGCGTCAGCTGAAGGAGGATGCGACCCCGGTCACCAGTGCCGATCTTGCTGCCGATGCCTACCTCAAGCAGGCGCTCTCGGCGCTCACTCCCCACGTTCCCGTGCTGACTGAAGAGGCGGCCGACATCCCCTTCAGCCAGCGATCCAACTGGCGGCAGTACTGGCTGGTGGATCCCCTCGACGGCACCGGCGAATTTATCGCGGGCAGCGGCGACTTCGCCACCCTGATCGCCCTGGTGCGGGACAATGTGCCGGTGCTCGGGGTCATCTATGCTCCCGAGTCCAACGTGCTCTATTGGGCGGTGCGCGGCTACGGCGCCTTCAAGGAGGTGAATGGCGAGGTACTGCCCATCAGCGCCATGCACCACGAGCATGACCAGCCCGACTCGCTGGTGGTCGCCATCAGCCGCCGCCAGAAGCTGGAGAACCTCACCCGCCGTCTCAACCCAGCCATCAACTACGAGCTGATCCCGCTTGGTTCCAGCTCCCTCAAATCCTGTCTGGTGGCGGAAGGTGCGGCCGATTGCTACGTGCGACTCGGCCCCACCGGCGAGTGGGACACCGCCGCCGCCCAGTGCATCGTCGAGGCAGCCGGTGGCCGCATCCTCAGCCTGGCGTTGCAGCCGCTCAGTTACAACGAAACCGAGTCGCTGGAGAACCCGGACTTTATCGTGATGGGGGATCCGGATCTCGCCTGGGGCAACATTCTGGCCCACTAGACGAGTAGCGATATCATCACTCCAGACATGCAGGCGGCCCGATGGCCGCCTGCTTTTTCAGGGAAGTTACCCCGGGTGATGGCCGGTGTGATCCGCTGGTCAAGGCGCTCTTGAACAGCGTGATGCGCTGGCAAAGCGACAAAATGATAGTGAAACATCACAATCGGTCGGCGAGATATGGTGCGATTTTTCACGTAATTCTGAAAACACCTGATTAGCCAAAATAAAAAAACGAGTGCAGATCAAATTTTGGTTTTATATTTCACAAAAATCACCACTGTCAGTTTTGTTGCATTCTGTGATCCAGATTCCATTCCCAATCTCGCTGGCTAAACCCCGCAATGGCAGTGATATGTTTCAGCCTCGCCTTTTGAGAATTAAATCCCGATAAACCACAATGAACTCAGATTAAAACACTAACAAAAAGTGAATTAGTAATGAGTTTATCTGTAGAGGCTACCAAGGAGCTATCCGGTTCCTGCTCCACCATTGCCAGCACCACCCGCTGGCGCCGTCACGACACCCACTGGGTCATCAGCCTGTTTGGCACCGCGGTTGGCGCCGGCATCCTGTTCCTGCCCATCAATCTGGGTCTGGGCGGCATCTGGCCCCTCGTCATCGTCGCGGTATTGGCAGGCCCCATGACCTTCCTGGCCCACCGCGGGCTGGCTCGCTTCGTGCTCTCCTCGTCACGCCCCCACGCCGACTTCACCGAAGTGTCGGAGGAGCATTTCGGCAAGATGGCCGGGCGCCTCATCTCGGCGCTCTACTTCCTCTCCATCTTCCCGATCCTGCTCATTTACGGGGTCGGGCTGACCAACACGGTGGAGAGCTTCATGGTCAACCAGCTCGGGATGGCGACCCCGGATCGGGTGATGCTCTCCGGCGTGCTGGTGTTCGCCATGATCGCCGTGATGCTGGCGGGGGAGAAAGCGATGCTGCGCGCCTTCGCCTTTATGGTCTATCCGCTGGCGGCCATTCTGGCGGCCCTCTCCTGCTACCTCATTCCCCAGTGGCAATGGCCGGAAGTGACCGCGTTTGAAGGGGTCAGCTTCCTCAACACCGTCTGGCTGGCGCTGCCGGTCACCGTGTTCGCCTTCAGTCACGCCGCCGCCATCTCCGGCTTTGCCAACGTGCAGCGTCGTGAATATGGCGAGCAGGCAGAAGCCAAGAGCGGCCTGATCCTGCGCAACACCACAGTGATGCTGGTGGGCTTCGTGCTGTTCTTCGTCTTCTCCTGCGTGCTGAGCCTCTCGCCAGCCCAGCTGGCCGAAGCCAAGGCCCAGAACGTCTCTGTGCTCTCCTATCTCGCCAACATCACCGACAACCCGGTGATCGTGACTCTGGGGCCGCTCATCGCCTTTATCGCCATCAGCTCCTCCTTCCTCGGCCACTTCCTCGGTGCCCGCGAAAGCCTCAAAAGCCTGATCGCCAAGCCCACCGGCCTGCCGCTTGCCAAGGCGGACAAACTGGGCATCGCCCTGATGTTCTTCGCCATCTGGGGCGCCGCCGTCATCAACCCGGGTATTCTGGGGCTGATGGAGACCCTCTCCGGCCCGGTCATCGCCATGATCCTGTTCATCATGCCGGTGATTGCCATCTACAAGGTGGAGGAGCTGGCCCACTTCCGTCACGGCTGGACCAACGGCTTTATCCTGCTGACCGGTTCGCTGGCGGTATCGGCGCTGATCTTCAGCCTGTTGAAGTAACGACTCGCAGCAGATAACAAAAAGAGAGGCGACCTTGGGTCGCCTCTCTTATCTCTGTTCGGGTGTGAACTCAGCCCAGCTTGGCGCCGTTCTCCACAGCCTGCTCGGGAATGGCCATCACCACGGCGCCATCCGGCCGGTAGAAACCGGTCAGCAGAAACTCCGACTGAAACGGCCCTATCTGCTTGGTCGGGAAGTTGACTACGGCGATGATCTGGCGGCCCACCAGCTGCTCTGGCTGGTAGAGAGCGGTGATCTGGGCACTGCTCTTGCGAACCCCCAGTTCAGGGCCAAAGTCCGCCCACACCTTGTAGGCCGGTTTGCGCGCCTCGGGGAACGGCTCGACCCGCACCAGAGTGCCCACCCGGAGCTCCACCATCTCGAAATCCTGCCAGCTAATCGTCTCCATTTCGGCTCCTGTTTATCGTGCACCTTGCATGACCCGCAGCATGGCCCAAAGAGAGCATCCCGTCTTCGGCGATCAGCCGTTTCGTTGCGGCAGGTGGCCGTTTTGCTGGCGCCAGAGGGACGGAGTGAGCCCGGTCTCGGCCAGGAAGCGCTCGCCGAAGGCCCCCTGATTCTGGTAACCGCAGCGGCTGGCAATCTCGCCAACGGGCAGTTGCGTACCGGCAAGCAGGGTACGCGCCAGCGCCATGCGTCGACTGCGAATGTAGTGGGAGACGCTCACCCCCAACTGCTGGCGAAAGGCGAGCTTGAACTGGCTCTGGCCAAGACAGGCGATGGCGGCGAGTTGCTGATTGGTCAGCGGGGCGGCAAGGTTGGCCTCGATATGGCGCTGCACCTTGAGGATGCGAGCGGCAAGACGCGGGGTGGCAGTGCTCTGCATCCCCTGCCCTTCAGCCAACAGGGAGAGCCACACCTGCTCCATGCCCGCCACCTGCCGCCCCTCGGCCACCATGCGGTGCAGAAAAGCGAGGTAGTGGCGCTGGGGCTCATCCAGCTCGATAAAGGGGCAAGCCGCCAGATCGCCGGGCAGCCAGTCGCTCTCCTGCACCAGAAACGAAAGCGCAGGATCGGCGGCGTAGTCGTGCCGCTCGCCGGGAGCGATGACGCAAGCAGAACCGGGGGCAAGCCTGCGCCCCCGGCCCTGCACCTCAATCTCGAGGGGGCCGTCGAGGGGGATCACCAGCTGGGCAAAGTCGTGGCTATGGCTGCAGACGTGGTGGTGGTAGTGGCGCAGGCTGAAGCGGGACATGGCAGATAGCAATGACGCGGCCAGGGCCGCGTCATTGGGGGTTATTCCTTGTCGAAATCTTCGATCTCTTTGCCCAGCGCTTCCATGATGGCGCGCGCTTCGGCCGGGACACTGTCCGGTTGATCCTTGCGCAAGTCTTCGTCGCAAGGGAGCGGCTGGCCGGTGAAAGCGTGCAGGAAGGCTTCACAGAGCAGCTCGCTGTTGGTCGCATGACGCAGGTTGTTCACCTGACGGCGGGTGCGCTCATCGGTCAACACTTTCAACACCTTGAGCGGGATCGAGACGGTAATCTTCTTGACCTGTTCGCTCTTCTTACCGTGTTCCGCGTAGGGGCTGACGTAGTCGCCGTTCCACTCTGTTCCCATGACTCACCTGTTCTCATTTAGCCGTGAGCGCGGATTTTAACCCTTAAGGAAATTAATGGCAATCCAACAGCAAAGCCATTTAGACGTCTGGAAGTGTTGACGGCTTTTTTAAGCTGGCGTAGTGTGGTTGTCCATGAGCCCGCAATGGCGGGATGGCGCGTGGCAGCAAGATGCCGGCGTGTAAAGAGACATCAAGGAGAGTGATATGACCCACAAGGCCACCCTGGCGGTTCGCACCGGGATTGAGACAGACACACAGCACGGTGCCGTGGTGCCGCCTATCTACCTCTCCAGCAACTACACCTTTGCCGACTTTGGCGAACCCCGTCAATACGATTATGCCCGCTCCGGCAATCCGACCCGCACCAATCTGGCGGACGCGCTGGCGGTGCTGGAAGGGGGAGCTGGCGCCGTGGTCACCGGCACCGGCATGGGGGCCGTCCATCTGGTCACCACTGCCCTGCTCAAAGCGGGGGATCTGCTGATCGCCCCTCACGACTGCTACGGCGGCACCTGGCGCCTGTTCGAGTATCTGGCGGCCAAGGGCCACTACCGGGTGCAGTTTGTCGATCAGGGTGACGAGGCCGCTCTGGCCGCCGCGCTGGCGCAAAAGCCTGCGCTGGTATGGGTCGAAACCCCCTCCAACCCGCTGCTGCGGGTGGTGGATATCAGCGCCATTGCCAGTGCAGCTCATGAGGTGGGTGCACAGGTAGTGGTGGACAACACCTTCCTCTCCCCCCTGCTGCAACAGCCGCTGGCACTTGGTGCCGATGTGGTGGTGCACTCCACCACCAAGTACATCAACGGTCACTCAGACGTGGTGGGCGGAGTGGCGATTGCCAAGGAGGCCGCACTGGCCGAGTCGCTGGTGTGGTGGGCCAACTGTCTGGGGCTCACCTCCGGGGCGTTCGACTCCTACCTCACCCTGCGCGGCCTGCGCACTCTGGCCCCCAGATTACGCACCCATCAGGAGAACACCGATCGCATCCTCGCCTTCCTGCAGCAGCAGCCGCTGGTGAAACGCATCTATCACCCCAGCCTGCCGAGCCATCCGGGCCATGATATTGCGCGCCGTCAACAGTCCGGCTTCGGCGCCATGCTAAGTTTTGAACTCGATTGCAGCGAGGCAGGCATTCGCGCCTTCCTCGCGGCCCTCACCCTCTTCTCGGTGGCCGAGTCCCTCGGCGGGGTGGAGAGCCTGGTGGCCCATCCGGCCAGCATGACCCACAGGGCCATGACCCCGGTCGCGCAGCAGGCAGCAGGCATCAGTGCCCAACTGCTGCGGTTGTCGGTCGGTATTGAACACGGTGAAGACCTGGTGGCCGATCTGGCTCAGGCTTTTGAACAGGCGCAGCAGGCAGAACAGGTAGCGAAGTAATGGAACAGCAGCAACAAGGAGAGATCGCGGTGGCAGCAGAAGCAGGATTGAAGCGACGTCACGTCCACAAATTTGGTGGCAGCAGTCTGGCGGATCCGGTCTGTTATCGCCGGGTCGCCAGTATCGTTGAACAACAGGTGGGCGGCGATGAACTGATCGTGGTCTCCGCGGCCGGCAAGACTACCAACCGGCTGATCCAGCTGGTGGAGCTGGCCGAAGCGGGGGATGAAGCCGCCGGTGAAGCCATCTCGGCCCTGCAGGCCTATCAGCAGAGCCTGATCGACGGTCTGCTGGAGGGGGAACTGCAGCTTGATCTGAGCAAGCAGCTGGCCGACGACATGCAGCTGATCGCCAAAACGCTGGAGGGGCAGTTTGACCGCTTCGCCCGCAACGGCCTGCTCGCCTTTGGCGAGGTGTGGTCGGCGCGCCTGCTGGCTGCCCTGCTTACCAGCCGAGGCGACAAGGCTATCTGGCTCGATGCCCGCAGTTTCCTGCGCGCCGAGGATGGCGCTCTGGTCAAGGTAGATACTGCGCTCTCCAGCGAACTGCTCAAGGCGCGACTGGCGGAGCATGGCGGTCGCATAGTGGTAACCGGCTTTATCGCTGCCGACATGGAGGGGCGCTCCCTGCTGCTCGGTCGCAACGGTTCCGACTACAGCGCCAGCCTGTTGGCGCTGCTGGCGGACGGCGAATCCACCACCATCTGGAGCGACGTGGCCGGGGTCTACAGCGCCGACCCGCGTCGGGTGAAAGAAGCACGCCTGCTGGAGCGCCTGAGCCTCGCGGAAGCCAACGAGCTGGCCCGCCTTGGTTCTTCGGTATTGCATTCGCGCACCTTGCAACCGGTGGCCGACAGCCGCCAGCGCCTCACTTTGCGCTGCAGCTACAACCCGGATGAGGGCTGCACCCATATCCTGCGCCGCGCCCCCCGCTCCGGTGGCGCCCGCATCGTCTCCTCGGTGGATCAGATCGCCCTCATCGAGCTGAAGGTGCTGCCACAGACCAACTATGAGCAGACGGTGGCCACCATCGAGGCCCATCTGGCCCGTCACCGCCTCAACCCGCTCACCCTGCAGCGCCAGCCGGATCGCCGGATCCTGCGCCTCGCCTACACCCTCGAGGTGGCACAGGGCGCCTTCGAGCTGCTGCGCGACTTCCAGCTGCAAGGGAGCTTCACCGGCCTAATCCAGAAAGAGGGGTTCAGTCTGGTGGCGCTGGTCGGCGCCGGTGTCACCGACAACGCGGAGCAGTGTCATCGCTTCTATCAGCTGCTGGCAGATCAACCGCTGGAGTTCGTCCAGGTGGCCCGAGATGGCCTGAGTCTGGTGGCCGTGCTGCGTCAGGTAGTGCTGGAGCCGCTGCTCATCGCCCTGCACAGCGCCCTCTTCAGCCGCCCGACCCGGGTCGGACTGGTGGTGTTCGGCAAGGGCAATATCGGCGGCCACTGGCTCAGCCTCTACGCCCGTGAAAAGGCACGGCTCGAACATGAGCTCAATCTGGCGCTCACCCTCTACGGGGTGTTCAGCTCGGAAGGGGGCCTGCTCGATGAAGAGGGGCTCAACCCCCTCAAGGTACAGGACAACTTCAATCCCAAGCCGCTGATCTGGCCGGAGTTGCTCTCCCAGCTTGAGCAGCACGGCTTCGACGCGCTGATTGCGCTGGACATGACCGCCAGCGAAACGGTGAGCCGCTACTATCCGGATTTTGCCCAACTCGGCATTCACATCATCGCCGCCAACAAGTTTGCCGGCGCCGCCGACAGCGAGTTCTACCAGCGCATCAAGCAGACATGCCGTGACCATCAGGTGCAGTGGCGCTACAACGCCACCGTGGGCGCTGGCCTGCCAATCCAGTCCAGCATCCAGATGCTGCGTCAGAGCGGCGACCGCATTCAGGGGGTCTCCGGCATCTTCTCCGGCACCCTCTCCTGGCTGTTCCAGCAGTATGACGGCACCCGCCCCTTCTCCGAGCTGGTGGACGAAGCATGGCAGCACGGCCTGACCGAGCCGGATCCCCGCGAGGATCTCTCCGGTCAGGATGTGCGGCGCAAGCTGCTTATTCTGGCGCGGGAGGCAGGCTTCGAGCTCGACTCCGCCGATATCGAGCTGGAGAATCTGGTGCCCGTTACGCTGCGCAAGGTGACCACCGATCAGTTTATGGACAGACTGAAAGAGCTGGATGGCCCGATCCAGACCGCCTTCGAAGGGGCCAAGCGCCTCGGCAAGGTACTGCGCTACGTTGCCCGCTTCGAGCATGACGGTAAGGCGCGGGTCGGGCTGGAGGCGCTGGAGCCGCACCACCCGTTTGCCAACCTCTTGCCGTGCGACAACATTTTCGCCATCGAGAGCGACAGCTACCGCACCAACCCTCTGGTGATTCAGGGGCCGGGAGCAGGTCGGGAAGTGACGGCCGCAGCCATCCAGTACGACCTCTGGCAGATCTGCGCCAGCCTCTAAGGCAGATTGCAAAGGGAGCAACACCTCAGCTCCCGCGCACAATAAAAAAAGCCCGAGTCGATGACTCGGGCTTTTTGCTGAATGCCGCTTCGATTAGGAGAAGCAGGCCTGCAGCACATAGAAGATCGCGATAGCCAAAATGGCACCAGCAGGCAGGGTGATGATCCAGGAGACCACGATGTTGCGCAGTACCCCCAGATTCAGCGCCGCAATACCGCGCGCCAGACCAACCCCCATCACAGCACCGACCAGGGTCTGGGTGGTGGAGATGGGCAGACCGGTGCCGGAGGCGATCACCACGGTAGCGGCAGTGGCCAGCTGGGCGGCGAAACCACGGCTCGGGGTCAGGTGAGTGATGCCGGTACCGACCGTCGCCATCACCTTCTCGCCCATGGTCGCCAGACCGATCACGATACCGATACCGCCAAGGGGCAGGATCCACCAGGCAATGGCTGCCTGACTGGAAATCTCGCCACCGGAAGCCACGATAGAGGCCACCGCAGAGAGCGGGCCAATGGCGTTGGCCACATCGTTGGAGCCGTGGGCAAAGGCCATGGCACAGGCGGTGATCACCATCAGGATGCCGAACACCTTCTCCACGTTGGCGAAGTGCATCTTGCTGTCATCCTGCGGGTTGTACTTCTGACCGCGAATGTAGATCCAGCCGGCAAACGCCACTGCGATGGAGATGGCGATGGAGAGCAGAATGCCCTCGCCATCGCTCAGGTGCAGACCGACGTGGGTCAGCCCCTTCTTGATGGTCACCAGACAGATCACCAGCGCAGTCAGGAACATGTAGAACGGCACATAGCGCTTGGCGTTGTTCAGGGGATCATCAGTGTTGAAGATAAGCTTCTGCACGCTGATGAACATGAAGTAGGCGATGACACCTGAGATGGCCGGGGTGATGACCCAAGAGCCGACGATGCCGCCAAACTTGCTCCACTGCACCGCTTCCGGGCCAATGCTCACCACCGCAAAACCGACGATGGCGCCGATGATTGAGTGAGTGGTGGATACGGGCCAGCCGAAGTAGGAGGCGAGGATCAACCAGGCGCCTGCCGCCAGCAGGGAGGCGATCATGCCGAGCACCAGCAGATCCGGTGTATCGGCAAAGGCGTTGCTGTCGATGATGCCGTTACGGATGGTGGCCGTCACTTCGCCACCGGCCAGATAGGCACCGGCAAATTCGAAGATCATGGCAATGATGATCGCCTGACGGATGGTCAGGGATTTGGTGCCGACCGATGTTCCCATGGCGTTGGCCACGTCATTCGCGCCAATGCCCCAAGCCATCAAAAAGCCGAACAAGGCCGCCACGAGCACCAGAGTGGTGCCGTAATTCGCGATAATGTCCATTAATAGTGTTTACCCAGTCAGTCGATTACGAACGAGCCAGCATCAGTTCCAGACGGGCGCCTACGCGCTCGGCCTGATCTGCCAGGTCACCTACCCATTCGAGGATCTTGTAAAGGAACATCACATCGATCGGATTGTAATTGTGCTCAACCGCTTGCAGCTGTTGGCGCAGTCCGATCTGCATGGTATCTGTATCGTCCTCGATCAGATCCAGCTGGTGGATCATCTCGGCAACCATTTCCACTTCCCGTCCTTTGAAGCCGGTCTCGAGCAGCTCGTCGAGCTCCCCGATCGCTTTCTCGGCCTGAGCGGTCGCATCAATACAACGTTTGAGGTAAGCCATGAAATCCGTCCGCATTTCGGCGGGGAACTCCATGCGACGGCCAAGCATGCGGCCGGAGATATCCTTGGCACGGTTGGCAATCTTGTCTTGCTGGGTCAACAGCTCCAGCAGGTCGGTACGTGCAACCGGCAGGAACAGGCCGCGAGGCAGTTTCAGACGGATTTCACGCTTGAGGGTATCTGCCTCTTTTTCCAGCTGGGCGATCTGCTGCCGGATCTTCTCGGCATCTTCCCAACGGTCTTCGGCAACGGCGTCAAAGAAGGGAACCAACTGCTGGGAGCACTGGTGAACCTTGACGATATGCTTCTGCAGCGGCTTGATGGGGGACTTGGCAAAAAGCCCCAAAATAGTATTTACTGGCATGGCCAAACCTGTGTCGGTGAAAAAACACTCGATACGATTTTATGAGGCGCGCATGGTAACCGAACTGCGCCCTCAATTAAACCGCGAATTAATCTAGTCGTCTCGCGGGCATTATATCCCCGCGACCCGAATCCTGCCCCCCAAAGTTGTCTGCCAGCCCGGAATGACTATGCAAACTGAGATCGAGATAAAGTTTTTTGTCGCCCGCGACATTCAAGCCGAGTTATCCAACCTGCTGAATTCTCTTGAGATTAAAGAATCATCACAACAGCAGCTCGGCAACGTCTATTTCGATACGCCGACCCTGGCTCTGCGCCAGCTGGAGATGGGACTGCGGATCCGCCGCTGCGACGCCTTCGCCGAACAGACCATCAAATGCCGTGGCCAGGTGGTGGGCGGCCTGCATGCCAGACCCGAGTACAACGCTCCCGTCAGCGGCGATCTGCCGACCCTCGCGGCCTTTCCCGATGAGATTTGGCCGACTCTGACCGAGCGCGACCACATTCAGCAGCAGCTGGTCGCTCAGTTTCGTACCGACTTCCTGCGCCGCCATTGGCTGATCGCCTTCGAGGGAGCCGAGATTGAGCTGGCCTGGGATCAGGGAGAGATCGTCGGCAGTCAAGGCAGCACCACCATCAACGAGCTGGAACTGGAGCTCAAATCAGGCGCTACCGCGGCGCTGTTTGCACTGGCCCAACGCCTTGCCAGGATCGGCGGGCTGCGCCTTGGCGCCCAATCCAAGGCCCAGCGCGGCTATCGACTGGCCGGGCTCGGCAAACCGCTGGCTCTGCAGGCGCTGGTCGAACATGAAGGTATGGATGGCATAACGGGGATAAGCGAGGGGCTGCGCCACTGGCAGCATCACGAACAGCTCTGGCTGGAGCATCTGCAGGATGAAGGCATTCAACAGCAGGCACTCGCGGCCCTGTGCCAAGGGATCGAGCTGGTCGCCCGCAGTGCAGCCACACAGCTACAACCCGTCCCCTGGACGCCAGCATTGACCAACCTGCACGCCCATCTGCAAGCCCAATCGGGCGAGCAAAACGAGTGGCCTGCCGAGCTGGCCGAGCTCTTCCTCTATCCGGCGTATGTCGAGTTGCAACTGGCCATCGCCGCCTGGCTGCATCACGCAACCTGAGTAGGGCGATGTCGTAAATACAAAGGCCAGAAACAAAAGCCGAAAACAAAACGGGTGAGCCTTGGCTCACCCGTTTTGCATTACAGCAGGTTGAGCTGCTGCATGGCGCTGCGAATGCGCTCGCGGGTCGCTTCTGACAGCGGCATCACCGGCAGGCGGCACTCCTCGCTGCAGAAACCGAGCAGGGAAGCGGCATATTTGGCACCAGCCGGGCTCGGCTCGGCAAACATCGCCTGATGGAGCGGAATCAGCTGGTCTTGCAGCTCACGCGCTTCTTGCCACTTGCCAGCCAGCGTGAGGTTCTGCACCTCGGCCACCAGCTTGGGGGCCACGTTGGCGGTCACAGAGATACAGCCTTGGCCGCCGCCGATGTTGTAGGCCACAGCCGTGGCATCTTCACCGGAGAGCCAGGCGAAGGGCTTTTTGATCAGCTGGCGCTCGGTCCAGGGGCGCGCCAGATCGCCGGTGGCATCTTTCACCCCGGCAATGCGCGGCAGCTCGGCCAGACGGGCCAGGGTCGCCGGCTGCACGTCGACGATGGCACGCGGCGGGATGTTGTAGACGATGATCGGCTTGGCGGTAGCATCGTGTACCGCCTTGAAGTGGTGGTAGAGCCCCTCCTGATTGGGGCGGTTGTAGTAACCGGCCACATGCAGAGTGGCATCAGCCCCCACCCGCTCGGCATGGAGGGTGTACTCGATGGCTTCGACCGGATTGTTGGAGCCCGCTCCGGCAATCACCGGAATGCGACCAGCGACCTGCTTGACCACCAGCTCCACCACCCGGCAGTGCTCGTCATGGGTCAGGGTCGGGCTTTCGCCCGTGGTGCCTACCGGCACAATGCCGTGAGTACCCTGCTCGATATGCCACTCCACCAGACGCAGCAGCGCCTCTTCATCCAGCTTTCCCTGTCGAAACGGGGTGATCAACGCAACGATTGAACCTTGAAACATGGGATCTCCTTCTCCTAAATGACGCGCATATGGCAATAAAAAACCCCGGTACGATGTGCGCAACCGGGGTTTGAAGCTTCTCAGGGATGAGAGGTTACGCGCGAACGTCGGCAGGCCCGAATTTCAGGCTTTTTTTGTGCTTTCGTTTCAACCCGTTGAACCGCATTTCGTCATCTCTGGTCAAAAAATGGTGTCTGGGCATATTTCGGGAACACGGCATAAATGTCAAGGCGAAAGGGGCTATGTATAATGGCCGCCCAAAATTGCGTGGAGAGACCCGATGAGCAGCCCTATCAGTGCCGTCAGCCAGATGCTGGAACGAAACCAAGCCCTCTTTGTCGGCAAGCGGCTACTTGTCTGCGGCGCGCTGGAGGATGACTACCCCCGCCAGCTGGCGAGCCTGGCCCGGACCCTGACCGTCTTTACCACCGATTACTGCTACTACCGCAGCCAGCAGGCCGCCCTCGGCGAGGCTATCCTGTTCGACCACCAGCTAGGTGGCGCCCCCCGCTTCGATGCCCTGTTGCTGCTGATGCCCAAGGCCAAGGCCGAGGCACAATATCTGCTGGCCATGATGACCCCCTTGCTGGAAGCGGGTGCCGACCTGTTCCTCGCCGGAGAAAACCGCGGCGGCATCAATGGCGCCGACAAGCTGCTGGCCCCCTATGGCGAAAAGCCGATCAAGCGCGATTCGGCGCGCCGCTGCTCCCTCTATCACGGTGAGCTGAGCAAGCCGGTTGAACCTTTCAATCTGGATAGCTGGTTTGGCCGCTATCAGTGCAAGGCCGGTGATACCGAGCTGACCGTGCTGGCACTGCCCGGCGTCTTCAGCGCCGCCGAGCTGGATCTCGGCACCCAGATGCTGCTGGCTGCAGTGCCACCGATGAAGGGCGAGCTGCTCGATTTTGGCTGCGGCGCCGGGGTAATTGGGTCTGTACTGGCCAAGCGCAATCCGGATCTGCGGGTCAACATGGTGGATATCAGCGCGCTGGCGCTCGAATCGAGCCGCCGCACCCTGGCGATCAACGGTCTGCAGGGCAAGGTCACCGCTTCCGATGTCTATTCGGATGTCTCCACCCGTTTCCAGCACATCGTCTCCAACCCGCCATTCCATGCGGGTCTCAAAACCTTCTATGCGGCAACCGAGCAGTTCCTGGCCAAGGCGCCGGAATTTTTACTGCCAAATGGTTCGCTGACCATTGTTGCCAACGCCTTCTTGCGCTACCAGCCTATACTGGAGACACACTTCAAACGGACTGAAGTGATCAGCAGTGATGCCAAATTCAAGGTCTATCTGAGCAAAATGTAAATAAGTGTAAACAGCACAATAAAACAGCTAGAGAGCGCCATCCGGCATCTGATAAGGTATTAAGCACACGATAAAAACCACCCCTTTAGGGGTGTTTTTATACCGAGCATTGAAAACCTTTTCATGTTGTTAATTCAGGGAGAGAAATACGATGGCAGGCATATTGACCATGATCCTGGCTGGTGGCGAAGGTACTCGCCTGCAGCCTCTGACCACTACCCGCAGCAAGCCTTCCGTCCCCTTTGGTGGCAGCTACCGGCTGATCGACTTTGTCCTCAACAACTTCGTCAACGCCGACTTTCTGCGCATCTATGTACTGACCCAATTCAAATCACAGTCCCTCTACCTGCACATGAAGAAGGGCTGGAATATCGTCGGCATCACCGACCGCTTTATCGACCCTATCCCGGCACAGATGCGAATGGGCAAACGCTGGTATGACGGCACCGCCGACGCCATCTACCAGAACCTCGGCTTTATCGAGCGGGCCGAACCGGATCATGTCTGCATCTTCGGCTCCGACCACATCTACAAGATGGATGTGAGCCAGATGGTCACCTTCCACAAGCAGAAAAATGCCGCCATGACGGTCGCGGCCCTGCGCATGCCCATCGAAGAGGCGAGCGCCTTCGGGGTGATCGAGGTCGATACCGAAGGGCGGATGATCGGATTTCAGGAGAAACCGAAACAGCCGAAACACATTCCCGGTGATCCCACCCAGGCGCTGGTCTCCATGGGCAACTACATCTTCGAGACCGAAGCGCTCTGCCGCGAGTTAAAACGGGATGCCGCGGAGGAGAACTCCAGCCACGACTTTGGCAAGGATGTGATCCCGAGCCTCTACCCGCGCGCCCCCGTCTATGTCTATGACTACAGCACCAACGTCATCCCCGGCGAGAAACCGCACGTCTACTGGCGGGATGTGGGCACCCTCGACTCTTATTGGCAAGCGCACATGGACCTGGTGGCCGACAATCCCCCCTTCTCCCTCTATAACCGCAAGTGGCCCCTGCACACCCACTATCCGGCGCTGCCGCCTGCTACCTTCATCGACAGCGACGAGTGCAAGGTGAAGATCGCCAACTCCCTGATCTCCGCCGGTTGCTTCATTCAGGGCAGCCAGATCCAGCGATCCATCCTCGGTTTCCGCTGCAATATCGGCGCGTGCAGCCATATCAGTGAATCCGTGCTGCTGGGGGATGTGAAGATTGGTGAAGGGTGCTCCATCCGGCGCGCCATCATTGATAAAAACGTTGAAATTGCGCCAGGCACCGTTATCGGTGAAAATCTGGACCACGATAGAGAGCGATTTACCGTATCCGAAGGCGGTATCGTGGTGGTACCTAAGGGAGCAAGAGTTGGCTATTAACCCACTGAAAATCCTGTTTGTTGCCTCGGAAGTTGAGGGGCTGGTCAAGACCGGGGGCCTGGCCGATGTCGCCAGAGCCCTGCCGATGTACCTGGCCCAGAAGGGACATGATGTCAGGATCATGCTGCCCTTCTACAAGACGATAAAGCGACGGGATGAGGCCAGACTGGTGGCGTCACGCTGGCTGCCAACCCACCCCGGGCTGCCGGATATCGGTTATCGCATCTACCAGATGGAGCTGGATGGCGTCTGCGTCTATCTGCTCGACTGCCCGCAATATTTCGATCGTCCCCAGCTCTACGCCGAGAACAATCAGGCCTATCCGGATAATGGCGAGCGCTTTGCCTTCTTCTCGGCCGCGGCCCTCCATGCCTGCGAGCAGCTTGGCTTTGCCCCGGATATCGCCCACTGCAATGACTGGCACACCGGCCTGCTGCCACTGCTGCTGAAAACTCGCCACGCTCACAACCCCTTCTTCCAGCAGACCCGCAGCGTGATCAGCATTCACAATGCGGCGTTTCAGGGGGTGTTTGGCCGCGAGCAGTTCTGGGCCATGCCCGAGATCGCCGACTACGAACGCCGCATCAACTACGACTACGGCCACGTCAATCTGCTCAAATGCGGGGTGCTCTACGCCGACAAGATCAATGCGGTCAGCCCCAACTATGCCCAGGAGCTGTTGACTCACCTCGGCGCCCACGGCATGGCGCATATCTTCCAGCAGCGGGCGGCCGATCTCTGCGGCATCCTCAACGGCTGCGACTACAAGGACTGGGATCCTGAGTTCGACGAATTCCTGCCTGCGACCTACAGCATCGACAACATGGCAGGCAAACAGATCTGCAAGCAGAGCCTGCAACAGGAGGCGGGGCTGGCCGTGGCGGACTTGCCCATCTACGGCATGGTTTGCCGCCTGACCGAGCAGAAGGGCGTTCCCCTGCTGCTCCCTGCGCTGGAGAAATTCCTCCACCATCAGGTACAAGTGGTGATCGTCGGCTCTGGCGATCCTGCGCTCGCCACGCAACTGCAAACCATGGCCCGGGATTATCCGGGCAAGCTCGCCTTCATCAACACCTATGACGATCGGCTGGCCCATCTGGTCGAAGCCGGTGCCGACTTCTTCCTGATGCCCTCTCTGTTCGAGCCTTGCGGCCTCAACCAGATGTACAGTCTCGCCTATGGTACCCTGCCACTGGTGCGCGCCGTGGGTGGTCTGAAAGATACCGTGGTGGATTGGGATGCGGATCCCGAGCATGCCACCGGCTTCTGCTTTAACGATCCGACTGCCGCCATCCTGCTCGATACCATGCGCCGCAGCCTGCTCTATTTCCTGCAGGACAAGGAGCGTTTTGCCAAGGTGCAGCGCAATGCCATGAGCACCCGCTTCAACTGGCCTGACTCGGTCACCCAGTATGAACGGATGTATCAGAGCGCATTGGGCCGTTACTGAATGCCAAACGTCAGCTAATTGCTGAAGTTTTGTACCCTTGGCTTCACTTTGAGCGTCAACAGCGAAAAAAGTCCCCTTTGGCTGTTGACGCTCCCCCAAAACTCTATAGAATCCCCCTCCGCAGTGATGCGAAGGTGGCGGAATTGGTAGACGCGCTAGCTTCAGGTGTTAGTGTCCCACGGATGTGAGGGTTCGAGTCCCTCTCTTCGCACCAATACTGCCATGCTGATTCAGCAGCATGTAAATCCAACTAGAAAACCCGAATGTGCGAAGGTGGCGGAATTGGTAGACGCGCTAGCTTCAGGTGTTAGTGCCCCCCGGGTGTGAGGGTTCGAGTCCCTCTCTTCGCACCATGCTTCTCCAGACAGCATGTAAATCAAAACTGGTAACACAATGTGCGAAGGTGGCGGAATTGGTAGACGCGCTAGCTTCAGGTGTTAGTGTCCCACGGATGTGAGGGTTCGAGTCCCTCTCTTCGCACCATGCTTTATCCAGACAGCATGTAAATCCAGACTGGAAACCCGAATGTGCGAAGGTGGCGGAATCGGTAGACGCGCTAGCTTCAGGTGTTAGTGCCCCCCGGGTGTGAGGGTTCGAGTCCCTCTCTTCGCACCATGATTCTGACATGTAAACACAGAGCAATGCGCTCCAACCGCATTTAAAAACCAGCTGGAGAAAATCAGTGTGCGAAGGTGGCGGAATTGGTAGACGCGCTAGCTTCAGGTGTTAGTGTCCCACGGATGTGAGGGTTCGAGTCCCTCTCTTCGCACCATTCATTACGCAAAAGGCCCATCACGAAAGTGATGGGCCTTTTGTTTTTAATCCTTGTTATGGCTATGCTTTTTACGACTCCCCGCTCATCGTCATGCCAAGGAACGCATATGATACTGGATACCGACATTCACAACTTTTACGAACATCTGGTGCTCAAGGAGATTGAGAAACAGGGGCTGCAGCAAAAGCTCAACAGCGATCAGATGGCCGACCTCTGCTGCCTTACCCTCAACCAGCTTCCGGCCCACTATATTCGCCACAATGTCGACATGATCTACTTCCTGACCGACGCCAAGCGCACCGAAATGGAGAAGCTGGTGGTCGAATCGCTCAAGGTGGCACAGCAGAAGATCAAGCAGGCTCCCGTCAAAAGCTCATAACCAGGGCTGCAGCCAGAGCAGGGTAACGATACCGGTCAACCCGGCCACTGGCAGCAAGATCAAGGCGGGCCGCAATCCGGGCTCCAGCATCACCCAGGCAGCCAGCAGAAAACCGACACTCCAGGTGCCGTACTCTTTATCCTGACCCCATGCGAGTACGGCCACCGCCACCAGCAACATCATACCCCGCAATATCCAGCGCATTGTTTTCTCCCCAATCAACAATTGATAATAATTATCATCTTCATCTACTGGGGATGCAAGTGGCATTACAGGTAAGCTTCGTATGTGACCCTTTGTGTCAACAGGCCGCTCAAAAACGGGTTATGAGATCAACTAATTTGTGATTTTTTCAATCAAATGTGCATTTTTGCCAATTTGATGGGGCTTTAACCCGCCGGGTTTGTGGTAGATTGCGGCCTCTTTTTGGGTTGCCTCCTCGGGATCGATGTATCCACAGGACGAGAGGGAGTGACCTTGGCGAGCAAGAGTTTAGGAAGTATCTATGCAAAACCAACAAAACCACATCCGACTACCGGGCATGGCACAGGTGTTTGCCTGTCTGGCCATTTTCCTGGCCCTGGCATTCTCGTTCACCAGCGTGCTCGATCTGCCGATCCAGCTGGCGTTGTTCATCGCTTGGTTCGTCATCATGGGGCTTGGCATCAAACTCGGCCACGATTACAAATCCCTGGAACAGGCAGCCGTTGACGGCGTTGCCAAGGGAATGGGGGCCATCCTGATCCTGGTCTCCGTCGGTGCTCTGGTCGGCACCTGGATTGCTGGTGGCATAGTCCCCAGCATCATCTACTTCGGCCTCAAGGTGATCCACCCGTCCATCTTCCTGCTGGCAACCCTGATCATCTGCTCCCTGACCTCGCTGGCCACCGGCACCTCCTGGGGCTCTGCCGCCACCGCCGGTATCGCCATGATGGGGATCGGCCACAGTCTCGGCGTGCCTGCGCCGCTGGTAGCCGGTGCCGTGCTCTCCGGCGTCTATTTCGGTGACAAGCTCTCTCCGCTCTCCGACTCAGTAGTGCTGGCTTCGACCATGTCCAACGTCGACGTGGTGGAACATATCAAGGGGATGCTGCCTATCAGCCTGCTCTCCTATGTCATCACCGCCGTGCTGTTCACCGTGGTGGGCATGCAGTATTCGGGTAATGTCAGCCTGGAGCAGGTCAATCTGGTGATGGAGGCTCTCGACAACCAGTTCAATATCACCCCGCTGGCCATAGTCCCCGTGGTGCTGGTGCTGGGTCTGCTGGCCAACCGCAAACCCGCCTTCCCGGTGATCAGCTTCGGCGCCCTGCTGGGCCTGATCTGGGCAATCGCCTTCCAGGGCATGGATCCGGTCAAGGCGATGCACTCGGCTTATAGTCCGTTTGCCATCACCTCCGGCATCGACTTTATCGACAACATTCTCGGTCGCGGCGGCATGGAGTCCATGCTGGGCTCGGTCGCGGTCATCATCTTCGGTCTCGGGTTTGGCGGCCTGCTGGAGAAGGTCGGTATTCTGGAAGTGATCGCCAGCGCCTTCGAGAAGCGCATCAATAGCGTCGGCAGCCTGACCAGCCACACCATCGGTACCGCGTTTCTGGCCAACGTATTTGGCTCAGCCATGTATGTGTCGCTGATCCTGACCCCCAAGATCATGGCCAAAAACTACGACCGACTGGGACTGGCGCGCAAGAACCTCTCTCGCAACGCCGAGTTTGGCGGCACCCTCACCTGCGGCATGGTGCCCTGGAGCGACAACGGCATCTTCATGGCCGGGGTTCTGGGGGTGGCAACCCTCGACTACCTGCCCTACATGTGGCTGAGCTTCACCTGCATCATTGTGACCATCACCCTCGCCTACATGGGCAAGGCAGTGAACCGGATCCCGCTGGTCGCGGCGGCAAGCTCCCGCTAAGCCATTCTGCAAACAACAAAGGCGCCACCAAGGCGCCTTTGTTGTTTCAGAGAAATGCTGTTTGATGGAGCGCACTGAGCACCACAAACAAAAACAGCCCTCGTTGCCGAGAGCCGTTTCATCAGACCGATACGCCGATCAGATGGAGAAGCTGGAGCCACAGCCACAGGTCGTGGTGGCATTGGGGTTGGTCACGGTGAAGCGTGAACCTTCCAGACCCTCGGTGTAATCCACACTGCCGCCTACCAGATACTGCAGGCTCATGGGATCGATCACCATAGTGACGCCATTCTTCTCGACTACGGTGTCCCCGTCGTTGATCTTCTCATCAAAGGTAAAGCCATACTGGAAACCGGAGCAGCCCCCACCCGTGATGTATACCCGCAGCTTCAGCTCGGGATTCTCTTCCTCGGTGATCAGGTTCTTCACCTTGTTGGCCGCCGCATCCGTCATCTGGATGGGCAACGGGGCTTCTGCTACTGCACTCATTACTGACCTCACAACCATTAGATCCACAAACATGGAAACCGCGAAATTATCCAATACCCGACCATTCAGTTCAAGTATTCACCACGTTTAACCGGCAGCGGGAACCGGAGCAGGCGGTGCGGCGACCAGCGGCTTGATCACCTCGCCCCACTCAACCAGCAGCTCTTGTGCCGGTTGCCTGCCATCCTTGTTGATGGTGACACGGATCCGATCCGGCACAAAGCCTTCCGGCAACTGCCAATTCCCTTCCAGCAGCTGGAAATAACGCAGGGCATAACGCCACTCGCTCACCTTCATTCCGAGATCGCGACCGGTCAGCGTCTTCGGCTTGTCAGCCAGGCTCCCCTCGACCCGGATCTGCACCTGACCACGGAACAGCTCCCGCTTTTTGGCGGGCTGGGTCAGGGCGAGACGATAGTGGTAGCGACCGGGAATGCTGGTCTCCTGCAAGGTCAGGTTATCGATCACCACCCCCACCTGTTCGCCGGTGGGGCGCATGATCCGCTCGAAAAAGGCCAGCTGGCGCTTGAGCTCCTGCACCTGCGCCTCCTGACTCTTGAGGGTGGTCTGCAACTGCTCGAAGGCCGCTTTCTGGGTCGCCAGCTGGGTATCTTTCACCCCCAATTCGGTCTTGAGCTGGCCGATGGCCTTGCCCTGACGATCCAGCGTCTCCTGCTGTACCACCAACAGACTGCTCTGGGCCAGCTCCTGACGGTTACCGACAAAGTAACCAATGAGCCCGCCAACGGCTAACACGACCAATAACTTCAATAGATTGGACATAGCCCCTCATCCCGTTATCACGCCATTTACGGCAGCGCCTCTCCCTTCACTATACCGCCCGGACCGGGGTCACTGGCGATAAAGGGAAAAATTAACTGGCCGTGGCGCTGCCATCACCCCGCTTTTGACGCGCGGCGAGCCGTAAAGTTCGCTCCAGGATCTGGGAATAGATGGGCCGACCACCCAGCCACTGGGCAACCAGAGTCGCACCGACTGTGGTGATCATCATCGGCAGGATCAGCTGATAGTTGTCGGTCATCTCGGTGACCAGCACGATACCGGTGATGGGGGCACGCACTGTGGCAGCAAAGAGAGCCCCCATTCCGGCGATGGCAAAGGCGCCGGGCTCGATGCCAAGCTCCGGAAACGCCGCATGAAACAGATGGCCGAACACCACGCCAAACAGGGTGCCCAACGCCAGGGTTGGCGCAAACACCCCGCCCGGGGCACCCGAGCAGAAGCAGATGAGGGTCGCAACCAGCCGCACCGAGAAGATAAGGAACAGGGTCGCCATCGCATACTCATCCCCCATCAGATGGGGAATAAGCTCGGTGCCGCCCCCCGTCACCGCGGGAGCAAACAGCGACAGCACACCAAACGTTCCGGCGACCAGCATGCCGATGGCTACAAAACGGTGGCGCTTGTTCTGATGCAACGCCAGATAACCATCCTGACAGGCCAGCACCAGCTTGTTGAAGACAAAACCGAGCACTCCGAAGGTGGCTCCCATAAAAAGGAACAGCCAGAGAGCCTTGAGGGCTGGCGCATCGTAGTGGGGCAAGGTGATCACCGCCCCCTGCCCTTTCATGTTCTGCAACATCAGGGTCGCTGTGATGGCGGAGATCCCCACCGCCTTGATGGCCAGAAAGGAGTAGCGAAACTGCGGCCGCATCTCCTCCATCACGAACAGGATGCCCGCCAGCGGCGCATTGAAGGCTGCCGCCAGACCGCCCGCCGCACCAGCGGCCAGCAGGGCGTGGCCATGCTCCTTGGGCAACCGGAAGATATCCGCCACCATCTTGCCGAGGTTGCCACCGATCTGTACCGAAGGCCCCTCCCGCCCCAGCACCATGCCGGAACTCAGGGTGCTGATACCACCGAAGAACTTGACCGGCAACACCCGCCACCACCGCACCGGGCGCATATCGTCCATCGCCCCCTCGATTTCGGGAATGCCGGAGCCCCCCGCTTCCGGGGCAAAAGTATGAGTGAGGAAGTAACCGACAAGTCCCAGCAAGGCGCTGAAGCCAAAGCCAAGCAAACCGAGCTGCCACCAGGGACGGCCAGCCAGCAAGGCGATGCGTTGTTCTGCCAGCCAGTGGACACCCGATTCGAACAGGCCGCACACTAGTCCGGCCAGGATGCCGACCAGCGCAGCCAGCAGCAGCACCAGCAAGGGCATCTTGTCTTGCCGGATAATGCGGGAAAGCGGCCCCTGCGAAGAGGTATCGGGTTCAGAGGAGAGAGCTTGTTGCGCCATCTTGTTACACCAACTTGGAAAAACCATATCGTCAGCTAGCTGAGATCAGGATCACCCGGCGCGTTGCTCGGCTGCCCAGGGCTGGGGCTTTCTGCTATAGTCGGCCCGTTAAATTTTTGTCACGGGAGCAGACCGAGAGTCCGGGTGGCGAGAGCGCAAAGCATACTCCTGATGCTCCGGCCTGCCGAGTCTCAATCGGCTGCAATCCCTTGTGTGACGCCCAAAATCCCATTAAGGATGATCCATGTCAAAATCAGATCAGCTGTTTGAACAGGCCCGCCAGACCATTCCGGGTGGCGTCAACTCACCGGTCCGCGCCTTCAATGGGGTCGGCGGCACGCCCCGCTTCATCGATCACGCCGATGGTGCCTATCTCTATGATGTGGATGGTCAGGCCTACGTGGATTACATCGGCTCCTGGGGCCCCATGCTGCTGGGTCACAACCACCCGGCCATCAAGGCCGCCGTCATCAAAGCCGTTGAGAAGGGGCTGAGCTACGGTGCGCCGACCGAGATCGAAGTGCTGATGGCCGAGAAAGTCCGCCAGATCGTCCCCTCCATGGAGCTGGTGCGGATGGTCAACTCCGGCACCGAAGCCACCATGAGCGCCATCCGTCTGGCCCGTGGCTACACCGGCCGCGACAAGATCGTCAAATTCGAGGGCTGCTACCACGGCCACGCCGACTCCCTGCTGGTCAAAGCCGGTTCCGGCGCCCTGACCCTGGGTCAACCGAACAGCCCGGGCGTTCCAGCCGATTTCGCCAAACACACCTTGACCTGTGTGTTCAACGATCTGGATTCGGTGCGTGAAGCCTTCACCCAGTACGGCAGCGAAATCGCCTGTATCATCGTCGAGCCGGTCGCAGGCAACATGAACTGCATCCCGCCGGTCCCCGGCTTCCTGGAAGGGCTGCGCGCCATCTGTGACGAGTTCGGCGCCCTGCTGATCCTGGACGAGGTGATGACCGGCTTCCGCGTCTCCCTGCGCGGTGCTCAGGGTCACTACAACATCGACCCGGATCTCACCACTCTTGGCAAGATCATCGGTGCCGGCATGCCTGTTGGCGCCTTCGGCGGCAAGAAGAAGGTGATGCAGCACATCGCCCCGACCGGCCCTGTCTATCAGGCGGGAACTCTCTCCGGTAACCCGGTAGCCATGGCTGCCGGTCTGACCATGCTGGATCTGCTGCTGGAGCCGGGCCTCTATGAGCAGCTGAGCGCCAAGACGGCTCGTGTTGCCGAGGGACTGAAGGCGGCCGCAGCCAAACACGGTATCCCGCTCGCCATCAACTATGTGGGCGGCATGTTCGGCTTCTTCTTCACCGACGAGCCCGAAATCACCCGCTACGAGCAGGTTACTCGCTGCGATATGGAACGCTTCAAGCGCTTCTACCATCTCATGCTGGAAGAGGGTGTCTATCTGGCGCCGAGCGCCTACGAGGCGGGCTTCCTGTCACTGGCTCACGGCGACAAGGAGATCGAACATACCCTGGCTGCCGCCGAGCGCAGCTTCGCCAAGCTGGCTGGCTAAATCGCCGCTGGTTGTCACAAAGGGCCCGTCATGGGCCCTTTTCTATTACAGAGACTCCATCACCACACAGGGCGGCAATACGCCCATTTCTGGTGCATTACCCCCTCGTCATCCACCGATTTGTCATCCTCTGGTGCAACTTGCCCTGCCATCCCTGTCATAAAGCAGGCCCACTATTTGCACATTCACCACAAGAGCACACGTCACCGAGGTCCATATGGCAGAGATGAGCCCCATCGATGTTCTACGGCGCTATCAGGAGTATCAGGAGGAGTTGACCCCGCTACTGCAGGGGCTGCTCAGCGCCCCCCTTGCCTCGCTCAAGGGGTATCCCTTTGTGGTCAGCATTGACCACTATCAGGGGCCGATGTGCATCCAGCCTGCGGCACCGGCGGCCCATAACCGGCTGCACCTTATCGTGCAGGGGCAAGGACGGGAGATCACCGTCTGTCTGAATCAGCTGATTGGCTGGTTGATGGGAGACAGGGAGCGCCGCCGCGCCATGCCCTGGTTCAAGACGGTCTATGTGGTGCTCAGCATGGCGCTGTTTTTGATCGTCGCCACCCTGATCTGGCACGGGCTGGAGCAGCTTTACCAGCTATTGTGCGGCGAGCAGCAGAACCAGCTCGGCGCCTTTAGCGCCATCATCTTCCTGACGCTGGCACTGGCGGTGTTCGATCTGGGCAAGACCATTCTGGAAGAGGAGGTACTGCTGCATAAGGATATCTTCCGCCACAGCGCCATTCGCCGCACCATCACCCGCTTTATCGCCGCCATTCTGATCGCGGTCTCCATCGAGGGGCTGTTGCTGCTGTTCAAAGGCTCGCTCGGCCAGAGCGAGCTGCTCTGGCCTGCGGTCGGAGTGATGGGGTGTGCGGTGGGTTTGCTGCTGGCGCTTGGCCTCTATGTTTTTCTGGGGGCCAAGGCCGAAGCGGCACTGGTACAGGCTAGCCTGCGCTCTCCACCGTCAGCGGCACAGGGGAGCGACGCGCCGCCCGCCAGGAAGCGTACATGGTCCAGGAGGTATAGATGACGATAAAGGCAACCAGCCACTTCAGCATCTCCATATCCATGGATTTGACCAGCATGGCTGCCAGCACAACACCAATGGGGCCGAAGATGGCCACCGCCAGCACGGCTTTGGCATCAAACGCCCCTTTGCGGATAAAGGTGCCTGCGGAGAAGACGCTGAGCACGGCAGTAGAGCCCATCATGATGGGAAACGCCGCCAGCGGATTCATCCCCAGCAGATAAACCAGCGTCATGCAGGGGGCAAACAAGCCGATACCGACATTCATCAGCACCCCGAAGATGAAATTGCCGAGTAGGGCGATCGCAAGCTTGTAGCCGCTGAGCCCCATCGCATCGCCGCCTACAGGGAAAAGACCCAGCAGACCGGCAAAGATAAGCCCTGCGACGACCAGTAAGGAGATAGCCATCACCAACCGGATGGTCTGCCGATCAAACGAGGCCACATGGCGAGCGCCCCAAGCTGCGCCCGCTGCGGCGGCCATCATCATGCTGATCAGCGTCAACGGCTCCACCGCTACTGCGCCGACGAAGATCAGCGACTGAGTCACGGTCGGCAGCACGCACTGCCCATTGAGGGTACCCGGCAGCACCCGGTCATCGATCAGCTTGAACTGCTTGTAGCAGGCGGTCTTTACCGCAAAGCTGCCCACCCCCAGGGTATCGAGGAAGTTGGCAACCCCACCGATCAACGCCACCGGCCAGAAGGGGGTCGCCTCAAAGGATCCACTCTGCTTCTTCCGCCAGCAGGCTTGCACCAGCATAAAGATGAATACGAGGCCTCCGGCTATAAAAACCAGCCGTAAAATATCAACTAACATAGGGGTTTCTCCTGCAACGGGCGGCGATTCTAAGGCAAGCAGCAGAAAAAATCTTGACCGGAATTAAGCAATGCTCACGACACACCTCTGCGAGGCGAAATATTTATCAATAGACTCCGAACGACTCTGCTAATACTTGTTACTGAGGCCAACAGGCCGAGTCCTGAGCACGTTGTTATGGTCCTTTCGCGACGACCACTTGTGCCAAAGGACATAATAAAAAAGAGGGCCGGTAGTGATACCGACCCTCTTTCTGTATCTGGCCGGGGCGCTGGGCACTCGACCATGACAACTGCTTATTGAATGCTCTTGCCGGCACGCACGTCCTTGATAAACCCCTTCAGGCTGGCCAGATCACGGGGGGCACCGCGCAGGATCTGATCACCGATGATGAAGGCCGGGGTACCGGAGATACCGAGCGCTTCAGCCAACGCACGGTTGGTACCGAGGTTCTGGTCAATGCTGCCATCCTTGATCTTGGCTTCCACCTTGCTCCAGTCCACACCGGCCGCCACAGCCAACTGCTTGACCTGTGCTTCATCAGCGAGTGGGCCCTGATGGGTATAGAGCTTCTCATGGAACGCCTGGTACTTGTCAGGCTGACCCAGCTGGATCGCCAGCGCAGCACGGGCTGCGAAGTAGGAGGACTCGCTCAGAATGGGGAACTGCTTGTAGATGTAACGGATGTCTTTGTCTTCCGCCATCAGCTGCTTGACCAGCGGATGGGCCCGCTTGCAGTAACCACAGTTGTAATCGAAAAACTCCACAATGGTCAGAGATGCCTTCGGATTCCCCATCTCGGGATCCTGATTGGCATAAAGCTGCTTGGAGTGAGCCTTAATCAGCGCCTTGTCACTCTCGGCCTGCTGGCTCTCCTGCTTGGCACGCAGGGCATTGGACATCTCGACCAGGATCTCGGGATTCTTGACCAGATAGTCGCGAACGATTTGCTCGACATCGCTTTTGGTCAGCTCGCTTGCATGTACCGGCGTCGCCAGCAGGGTCACGCCAGCCAGCGCGCAAAACAGGGCATTTTTAATAGTCATAACGTTATCTTGCAGAGGATATGATAGAGGCCACTATAGTGGTTGAGTCTGTTTTCAAGTCAAGTTATCTGGCCAAAAAAGCGCTTGATGCGCCCTGATTGCCACTTTTTCATGTCGTTTCGTGCAATTAACCAGCAATCGAACCGGACGGGGATTTACAAGCCGGATCAGCATGGTAATATTCGCCGCACTGCTGCGGAGGGGTGGCAGAGCGGCTGAATGCACCGGTCTTGAAAACCGGCGATGGGCGACTATCCGTGGGTTCAAATCCCACCTCCTCCGCCATTCATACCGAGCCCATGCAACCATGTTGCGTGGGCTTTTTATTTGCCTCCGATTTGTCATTCCTCATAGATCTCAACACATTAGCCTTCTTCAGCGCCCCCATTAATTTTCCCACCTGCAGGCTCAATAGCCACCACAAGATCCCCTACCAACATCGAACCTCTGCGTTCCTGCGGGTATCCCTTCCCAATTCCTTATTACCCCAAACAACAACGACCAACGCAGCGACCACAGCTTCAACATGTTGGCACCGCCAATAACCCCTCTTCGGAATAAAGTCAGGGCCGGTTAACACAGTCATAGAAAAGCAGGGACGATGGGGTTGCGGCTTAAAAAGAGGGAGCAGCTAACTCAGGAAGCAGAGATCCCAAGCAAGAGATCATGACGTATAGGCGATCATGGGATGCACGGGATATGACGACGCCAGAGCCACCGAAAAAGCGACAGCGGTTCAGCGAAGAAAGAGTACCAAGCGGAACATCAGGCTATTTGTGGAACCAGAAAACAGCGACGAGTAACAATAAGAACAGAGGAGAAGAGATAAGATGGGTCAATTATCAGGCGACTTACTGAATTGTAGCCAATAAAAAACCCCGCTCGATGAGCGGGGTTTCTTGTATTGGGTGCCTGGCAGTGTCCTACTCTCGCATGGCGAATGCCACACTACCATC
>NZ_QAJD01000180.1:1915-6100 GCF_003061465.1 Aeromonas sp. HMWF017 | reverse complement strand
TGTAATCTTTGTCAAAACGTGCCCAAGCATTTTTAAACTGACTGGATAGAGGGTAACGTTGATCATAAGGGTCATCAGTAACCTCTTTAGCAATCCCCCTGGCCAGCAAGTTATCAGGCTTCACTTTGGCGTTGGTTAAAAATGCTTCCACATAGCCGCCGGTGGCCATACCTAAGCCAATGTTATCGCGACGTACTTCACGCCATTCATCCCTCACCTTGATGCGATAAGGTTGCGCAATCATGCGTTCCAGTTCTGCTGGCAAGGCTAGGCTAATGCGATAGCGCTTTTTATCATGGAATGAAATCCACTCTACCTCTACCTTATCAGGAGCGGGGTGAATATCACGACGCCCCTTGCCAATGCGCCAGCGATAATCTTTGGCCTTAAGAGCTTTAGGGCCGACAAAACCGGCAGAACCATTGGTCGAGGCATCCACCAACTTACCTTGACGATAAAAGAGTACCTCCGTCACCCATAACTCATCAGCGTTCGAACCCACCATATGGCGCCAGTCCAGTTGTTTGAGGTCTGTGGGGGCAGCTTGGCAGGCTGCGACTAACGGCAACAGCAGTAATAAGAGAACCCAGCGCATGGAGGTCATCATTGGACCGGGTCAGTATCTGTTTTGGGCTGTGCTGCGCGATAAGCGTCCATGATCGGGGCCCAATCCATGCCCATGGGAACGGGGTACTGTTGATAGACTTTGCTGTACTTCGCATCAAAGTCTGCCCAAGCATTTTTATACTGACTGGAGAGCGGGAAGCGCTTGTCAAAGGGATCATCCGTTACCTCTTTGGCTATTCCCCTAGCCAGCAGGATATCGGGCGTAGCTCTGACACTGGTTAAAAAGGCCTCGACATAACCACCTGTCGCCATGCCTAAGCCAATATTATCCCGCCTCTCTTCACGCCACTCATTCCTTACCTTGATGCGATAAGGTTGTGCAATCATGCTTTCCAGCTCTGCTGGCAACGCCAAGCTAATCCGATAGCGCTTCTTGTCGTGAAATGAAACCCACTCAACTTCAACTCGATCGGGAGCAGGGTGAATATCACGGCGGCCTTTGCCAATGCGCCAACGATAATCCTTGGACTTAAGTGCTTTTGGCCCGACAAATCCGGCTGCGCCACTGGATGATGCATCGACCAGTTTTCCTTCGCGATAAAACAATGCCTCGGTTACCCATATCAGATCTGCATTAGAACCGACCATATGACGCCAGTCTAAATTTCTGGAAGATGCTTGTGTGGATTGGCTAGCTACTGCTAGTGGCAATAACAGCAGAAGCAGTAATATTCTTCGCATTAATAACCACCCTTTTTGTTACCGGTACTCTGACGCACTTCTTTGCCTCCAACAGTGTTGGGAGTGTTGACCAACCCAGTGTCTGCGCTGTAGTGCAAATATCCTAACCGCAGTTGTTGATACACCTCTGAAGGCAAAGCTATGGCCAGGTTGACGATATCCTTACGGCGTTTTGCCGCATCCACCCATTGCTTATCGAGAGCAGCAAGATCGACAGTAGGGTTCGAAATGGCACTATTGAGCATTAAGTCTCGACGACTGGGGTCCCACTTAATAAAGGGAACACCGGCATCCCGTGCAGCTTCTACCATCATGTGCAGCGGTATACGCGAATACTCCCCCTCCACCACACGATGTAACACTACATCCACAGTCATTTTTTGCTCTGACGCGTCTTTGCCCACAGTGGGAAGACGATGAGGGCGCACATTCAGATACCCGGACACAGTCGGACTACTGTGCGTTTGGAGCAACTTGCTCCCCTTGGCCCACCCCTGTTCTGAACGCATTCGAGCATAGACTGTGGCATCACGATATGCCTTCGAACCGGTGATCTCGCTACGAACCCACTCATCGGAACGGAAGGTGGCGATCACGGTATTTTCGGTGATCACGGGTGAGGCATAGTTAGGATCTCGCAGGCTCCAGCGACTGTAATAGCCACCTCCGACATCAGAGTGAGCACCGGGAATGATGACTTCGGTAAAGTTGTCTGCAATCTCGGTTCCTGCAGCATCGTCAGTGATACGGGTCAGGTCGAAGTGAAAACGCCACTCATCGGCAGCAACGATATGCACCACTCGTTCAGCACAATCAGGATCCAGCACCACGCTGCGTTTGCCCCACAAATATGAGCTGACCACTGTATCAAACAACCCAACAAACTGAATGCGCACATCATCACGACTCGACCAGTCAAAGCCCGCTTTCAGGCGGATTTCGGGAGCATTCGCAATGGCCTCAACCAAAGGATGGTCACCCTTCTTGTCAATACGGTTAACAAACTGGCGAGCAGCAGAAGCACCTCGGCTAAAGCCGAATACATCGAACTCAACTTTATGGATACACTCGATGGTTGGCAGTATTCGCTCAAGTTGTTCTTTTATCTCTGCAACAATCTGAGCACGACACGCTTGTTCGACCCGAGCGGCGCTGGAGGTGTCGCCCTTGTCTGCGGCAAGGCCCGCTTTCGTGTCATCCTGCCCTTGGGTGGTACCTATACCTTCAACATAAACCGCCACCGTCAACTCAGTTTCTGTTGGCGGCAGGTATAAGCGATGAGCCTTACCAATATTGGTGACGTCGTTTTTCTCGCTGTTATTGAGCTCGCTGGGCAGCGCATCATTAAAACATTGCTCCAGCAAGGTTTCCTGCTCCGCTGGGGAGCAGGAGGCCAATGCAGCCTCCAGGGCTGGCTGCCCTTCTTGGTGCTTGAAGGTGTTGTTGGCGGTGCCGTCAAAGAACACACCGATACGCAGGATATTCAGCTGATAGCCCTTCACCTCAATCACGTAGGAATGCTTGGTGATAAACCGTGGCGGCTGGGCTTGCCCGGCTTTATGTCCTTCTGGTAGCGGCTGTTCTGGGTCAGTGAGGCAGAGGTCGCCGGTGGTCACTTTGACATGCTCGCGCTTCACGTCACAGTGCCCCCAAAACTTCTCGGTGTAGGCGGGAACCTGACTGGCCTCGCCCTTTTTGAGGGCTTCACGGGATTGGGCGGCTTTGAGCCAGGGTTGGGTCTCCAGCTTGACGGTGACCGGCCCCACCGCAAAGCCTTGTACCAGGGTCGGGCCGTCTTTCAGGGTCACGGTTTTGCTGGTGCCACTGGCATCGGTCAAGGTGGCTTTTTGCCCCTTGAACGAGCGGTTCTGTTCGTCGCGAACGTCTATCTCAATCCAGCAGTTGTTCTTCTCACAGGGGATGCAGTAGGGAGAAATCGCCATTACACGGCTCCTATCAATTCAGGATGTTTGTTCAGCCAGTTATTCACCTGTGCCATTTCGTCGTCGGTCAGCATCAAGGGCGATCTGATGGCATCAAGTGCCATGCTTGCCTGCAGCGTGAGGGCACCTGCCACCACGCCGTCAAGGACGTCGCCTGCCAGCCCAGCTTGATTGGCCTGCTTGAGGACGGTGGTAATGGCGGCTTCCGGATTGGGATGACGCGCCATCATATCTTCCATCCGTTGCCAGAAGTGTCGAGAGAGGATGTAGGCGTGACGGCTTTCGTCATACAGCGGCGTCAAGTGGTGAGGCTGAATGCGAAACCAGGGGGCTTGGCGGGGAGTAAATTCGGTATCAGGTGTGCGTTGCCAGGCACTGTCGTTGGCCCACAGGCTCAAGCAGGGGCCCAGTACATCATCGAGCTCCTGCTGACTCATGGTGGTCAGCATCTTGGGAAAGACCCGATTATCGGCATAACGCAGCCACATCACTTCCCCTTCGAAGGCTACCTCTATCAGGCTTTGCCAGTGCTGCTGGACGATGTCGATAGCCGCATCGCTTGTGACGTAGACGCCGCCCAGTTGCGGATGAGCCGCGATAAACTCGGGAGCTGGGTCGGGCAGTAGCCAGGGGCCTTGTTCGGCTTGGTCCGCAAACGCCGTACCGGCAAACAAAGGGATGGCATTGGCACCGCCCTGGTTGCAGTAGTCTGCAACCGCAGTGGTATCGAGCGCGGCATCGACGATGGCAAACAGTTGGCCGGGGTGCTGGCTGCGCCACTCTTGAAAGGTCATGCCTTACCTCCCCGGGCAAAGGGGCAGGGCTTCACCAGCGGGGCCATTGACTCCATGCTCTTTTGAATGGCATTCGCTGGGATAGTCGCTGGTGGTGCGGGTGGCACCTTGACTGCCCCCGGCAAGCCGGGCATCTGACC
>NZ_QAJD01000180.1:0-1905 GCF_003061465.1 Aeromonas sp. HMWF017 | reverse complement strand
ACCAGAGTGACGCCACTGGGGTCAACCTTCACAAAGCTGCCGCCAACCTTGAGGGTCAGCTCGGAGCCTGCTTCCAGCACAATCTTGTTACCGGCCTTGATGTGAACCTCTTGGCCAGCCTCAACCAGCAGCGACTGGGCCAGCTTCTGGTGCAGGGACGCATCGACCGTGAGGGAGTAGTCCGCCTTGATGTGGTCTCGCTTCTCGCCCTCTACCGTCAGGTGGTCATTGGCCTTGATGCGGGTCACCCGCTCGTTGTCGATGTCGGTGTGCTGGTCGTGCTTGATATGCCACGCCGCATCGTTCTCTATCAGCACGTTCAGGTCTTTCTGACCGTGGATATAAATCTCTTCCTGCCCAGCCTGGTCTTCAAAACGAAGTTCGTTGAAGCCCTCGCCCTTGTGGGTTTCGGTGCGCAGCACGGTGCGGGTCTTGTTGGCCGGCAGCTCATACGGCGGCCGGTTGGTGGCGTGGTAGGTACGGCCGGTGACGATAGGCTGGTCGGGGTCACCTTCGAGGAATGAGACGATAACCTCATGGCCGATGCGCGGAATCGCCATCATGCCATACTGACCTCCGGCCCAGCCCTGACTCACCCGCACCCAACAGGAGCTCTGGTCGTTGGAGCTGCCATAGCGGTCCCACGGGAATTGCAGTTTCACCCGGCCATGTTCGTCGCAGTAAATCTCCTCCCCTTCCGGGCCGACTACGATGGCGATTTGCGGGCCATCCACCATCGACTTGTGGGGTGCCTCGGGGCTGCCAACACGCGCCCGCCAGGTGGTACTCGCTTTCACTACGCCAAATTCGTTGTGGTAGACGGTGGGACCGCTGCCACCCTCTTCTTCCAGAGCTTGTGGCTGTTCGCCGGTGTGGCGGATATGGACGATTTGCCAGTCGGAGTTAAGGCTGCCGTTGGGATGTTCGGTCAGTGAAAACGTCTGGCCCGGCAGTAAAGCAGTGCTGTTGGACTTGCCACTGCCCGCTACCGCGTCGTTGCGCAGCGCATCGAGCCGATGCTGGGCAAAGGCCTTACCGCTGCCGTCCTGCTTGTAGCGGCCCGGGTAGTCAAAATGCTGATAGGTATCGCGCTGATGCTCGAGCTCTGCGCCCTGCTTTTTGTGGGAGAGGCCATAAGCCGGCGTCTTGAAGCTGTAGTCTTTTAGCTCCACATCGCTTGGTCGCACCGCCTCGCGGTAGTGGAACTGGCGCACGTAAGGACCTTGTTCCAGCGAGCGGTTGCCGAGGTTAAAAAAGAGCTCGGGGCCGGCAGTCAGGGCTGCCGCATCGTCAGCAAAGACGATGCGGTGCTTGCCTGCTTCAAACTCGTGGAAGTAGAACAGCCCCTCTTCGGCTGCGAGGCGATTGAGGAAGTCGAGGTCGGTCTCGCGGTACTGCACGCAGTATTCCCGCTGGGCGTGCTCGTTTTTCAGGGCAAAGGCGTAGTCGGTGATGCCGTGCTCTTGCAGCAAGATACTGAGGATTTCATCCGGCTTTTGCGCCTGAAAGATGCGGGAGTTCTGGCGCAGCCCCAATCGCCACAGGGCAGGTTTGACTTGCAGCTGATAGCGGGTACGGCGAAAGCCGCTGTCACCTTGGGCAAACTCGCTCACTACCCCGCATACGCGGCGTTGCAGCTCGCCGTTGTACCACACCATCAGCTCGCACTGCTGGTCCAGCACGGCGCCAAAATCGATGTCCGGTTGCTGGCTGGCCACCTCCAGGTGGAGGTTAAAGGGGCGGCTCAAACCTTCATCCAGCTTGAAGCTCACGACCGCAAAGGTGCTGTCAGCCAGTGCGCCAACCTTGACGGTGAATTGTAATCCTGTGCTTTGCGCCATGACTCTGTTCCTTATCCTGCCTGTCCGCTACCGGAACCAATCACCACGCCACCACAATCCACTG
>NZ_QAJD01000045.1:0-1507 GCF_003061465.1 Aeromonas sp. HMWF017 | reverse complement strand
GTATACAAGGAGTTTAATCAAAGGAAATACTTAGGAGTATCATATGTCTAGTTTATTAATGGATAGTTCATCTAGAAAGCAAAAAGATGCACGTGTTGATTTGAAAACTAGTTCTGATTTGAAAGATTTATTACGTCAAGCCGCGTCTGTTGCTGGGGTTGACTTGAGTGCATTTATCCTGACAGCGGCCTTTGAAAGAGCAGAAGCTGTTTTAGAAAACCAAAAGCGTCGAGAGTTAAGTGAAGAGAGTTGGAAGCTGCTAAATGCTGTAATGGCAGAGCCCGCATCTCCGACATTAGCTTTACACGCATTAATGCGGAGAAAAAGAAATGGAAGAGCAAAAGAATGAAGATGTAACTAGCAATGTTCTGACCATCTGCAAATATGATGCAGATATCACCTACCCTGGTCAAAAGAAATTTGACTGTGGTAATAAGGTGATCAATGACTATGTCGCCAAAAGTCTTAAAAATAATGTAAGAAATGGGGATGCTTATTCTCAAGCTCTTATTGATGTTAAGACTGGTGATTTTTTTGGTTTCTTTAGCTGCACAGGCTACAGTCTTGCAAGGACAAGATTAGCTGGTGTATTTGAAAAGTCTTTGCCATCGGAAGTCTTTGTGATTCGCTTAGTCATGCTCGGCGTTTCTATTGAGAAGCAGAAAAAAGAGTATGGCTTGGACCTTATGCAAAGCTTTTTTGAGCATGCCCTTAAAGTTCATGAAACTATGCCTATCAAGGGTGTATTTTTGGATGCAGACCCTAAAGCTGTTAATTTTTACACGCGCTTAGGCTTTATCCCTCTACCAGAGCCTTCTCATGGTGGTGTTACACCCATGTTCCTGAAAATTCAGGATTTGGTAAAGGCTGCTGCATCGTAAATTATAGTATCTTGGGCTTCGCAGGCTCAGCGCCAACCTACCGATTGTGTAGGTTGTGGCTGAGCGTAGCGAAGCCCAACGTTTACCGCGAAATCTCTTTTTCCTTCCCCTCATCACCGACCCTTTTCCTCCTTTTCTAATAAACGGGAGAAGGGAGCAATGCCGTTACCGCAGTCCGATTACGCTTCGCTAATCGAACCTACACGGCTGACGATCATATTACCGGTGCCGCTTTATCCCCTCTCCCTCTGGGAGAGGGCTAGGGTGAGGGGCGCAGGTTGGCACAATGCCAATTTTGCCCGCTTCGTGAAATCCGGTAGGGTGCAAAGAACGAAGTGAATTGCACCGCTGCTATTTATCTGCCAAAAGGTGTAATGCGCTGCGCTTATTACACCCTACATCCAACCAACACACGACAGGATGTCATTGATTGAGACTTGAATGTAAAACTATCGATCTGGAGCGGGATTACGAGCTCTGTGTGCAGGCGCGCAGGGATGCCTATTTTTGCAGCTTTCATACCCATGATGGTTTTGCCGACTTTATCGACGGCTATCGGGAGCGGATCCGCGAAAGGCTGGGGCAAGCGCAATGGCACTACCTACATGTCTGGGCGGGTGAACAAC
>NZ_QAJD01000044.1:0-5507 GCF_003061465.1 Aeromonas sp. HMWF017 | reverse complement strand
TCAAGAGCCTGATCGAAGAGCGTAACCTGATGATGGCGGGGGTCTCCCATGATCTGCGTACCCCGCTGACCCGCATCCGGCTGGCCACCGAGATGATGTCCTCCGGTGACGAGTACCTCAAGGAGAGCATCAACGCCGACATTGATGAGTCCAATGCCATCATCGATCAGTTCATCGACTACATCCGCCCGGACGAGGGGCAGGATTTGGAGCCGATCGACCTGACCCAGCTGGTGCACGATACCTTGCTGATCTACTCGGAGCAGGGGTTGGAGGTCGATCTGGCGCTGCCGCAAGAGGCGGTGCGGGTGGCCTGCAATCCGGTCAGTATCCGGCGGGTGTTGAACAACCTATCAAGCAACTCGCAGCGTTATGGGGCGAGCCGCTTGCATGCCGAGCTCAAGGACGATGGGCACTGGGTGCGCTTGCGCCTCTCCGATGATGGCCCCGGCATTCCGGAGCAGGACTATTCCCGGGTGCTCAAGCCGTTTACTCAGGGGAATGTGGCGCGGACCGTCGGCGGTAGTGGGCTGGGGTTGGCCATCGTGGCCAAGATAGTCGCCCAGCACCACGGCACTATCCGGCTGGGAAGTTCGGATCTCGGCGGCTTGCTGGTCGAGATGCGGCTGCCAAAACATCAGCCACAGGAGTGGATGGATTGAGAGAAGGGCGTATCCGTGGATACGCCCTTCTGCATGGTCAGCTCTTGGTTTCGACTGATGCACGATAGCGTTTGCCGTACTTGAGCTGCTGGATCAGCAGGGCGGCAACGATGAGCGCTAACCCGATGGGGGTGGCTGGATGGATGGCTTCGCCGATCAACAGGTTGAGCAGCACCAGTGAGGCAAACGGCGAGATAAAGATGAGGTTGCTGATGGGGGCCGTGTTGGTGGCATGGCGCAGCGCCATCAGCCAGAGCACGAAACCGAAGCCCATTTCGAACAGTCCCACATAGATGGCTCCAGCCCATCCCTGCCAGGCGGTCATGGCAAAATCGGAGAGCAACCAGGTTGCAACGACGATAAAAGGCAGGCTGATCATAAAGCCGAGCAACAGGCTGACGATGGGATCGCCCTGATTGCGGGTGTTGAGGATCCAGTAGCTGGCCCAGATGAGGGTCGAGACCAGCGCCAGCGTCACGCCGAGGGGGCTGTCGAACTGGAGGCCGAATATATCCCCTCTGGTGGCGATCACCAGTGCGCCAAAGTAGCCGAGCACGATGGCGACGCCATCGCGCCGACGCAGCTTCTGGCCGAGGAAGGGGACGGCCAGCAGACTGAGGGTAATGGCCCAGGTGTAGTTGAGGGTCTGTGCCTGCTGGGCAGGCAACAGGTCATAGGCCTTGAATAGCAACAGGTAATAGAGAAAGGGGTTCAGCACGCCCAGAGTCAGGTAGTAGAAAGGGCTGGCCTTGATGTAGCTTCCCAGCAGCGGCAGTTTGCCCTGTTTGGCGACGACGGCTGTCAGCGTGAGAGTCGAGGTGAAGGCGGCCACAAGCAACAGTTGTACAGGTTCGAAATAGGCGAGGGAGATCTTGAAGGCTGTGGCGACCGTCGACCAGAGGGCAACGGCGCAAAGGCCATACTGATAGGCTTTCTTTTGATCTTTGAGCATGGGATGTCGTTCCACTGACAGAGGCAAGCGCACAGTCTACCAGTCTGCTTGTAACATTGTCGTTACCTGGGTGTTGGCAGCAGAGTGCGTTGCCGCAGGCGAGATCCATCTGTCACATAAAACTGCGCATAATCTGTTCGTTCTCCCTTGCGCAAATTTGAAAAATCCGTATAATTCCCTCCGCTTACCCATGAGGTAAGCCAGACGATATGTCTGCTGCTGAGTTTCCTGTTTACAGGAGCCAGCCATACAGTCCTCCCGATATGGGGGGAAACGTGAAAAATCACACCTCTGGCGGGAGAAATCTCGGTCGGGCGGTGTTGATTTATGTTCTTTTATCTATTGGAGCTCTGTCAATGCAGAACCAAAGAATCCGTATCCGCCTGAAGGCTTTTGATCATCGCCTGATTGATCAATCCACTGCGGAAATCGTTGAAACTGCTAAGCGCACTGGCGCGCAGGTTCGCGGTCCTATTCCGCTGCCGACTCGCAAAGAGCGCTTCACCGTCCTGATCTCCCCGCACGTCAACAAAGATGCGCGTGATCAGTACGAGATCCGCACTCACAAGCGTCTGGTAGACATCGTTGAGCCGACTGACAAGACCGTAGACGCCCTGATGCGTCTGGATCTGGCAGCTGGTGTAGACGTCCAGATCAGCCTGGGTTAATTACGGAAAGAGGTTGATAACAATGACAATCGGTCTTGTAGGTCGCAAAGTGGGTATGACTCGCATCTTCACTGAAGATGGCGTTTCTATCCCGGTGACTGTTATCGAAGTTGAAGCTAACCGTGTAACTCAGGTCAAATCTGTAGAAACCGACGGCTACAACGCTATTCAGGTTACCACTGGCGCCAAGAAAGCCAGCCGTGTGACCAAGCCGGAAGCTGGCCACTTCGCCAAAGCTGGTGTAGAAGCCGGTCGCGGTCTGTGGGAATTCCGCCTGAACAACGGTGAAACTTTCACTGTTGGTAGCGAGCTGAAAGTAGATCTTCTCGCTGACGTTAAGCTGGTAGACGTTACCGGCACATCCAAAGGTAAGGGCTTTGCTGGTACTGTTAAGCGCCACAACTTCCGCACCCAGGATATGACCCACGGTAACTCCTTGTCTCACCGCGTTCCGGGTTCTATCGGTCAGAACCAGACTCCGGGTCGTGTATTCAAGGGCAAAAAGATGGCTGGTCACATGGGTGCTGAGCGTGTAACGACTCAGAACCTGGAACTGGTTCGTGTTGACGCTGAACGCAACCTGCTGCTCATCAAAGGTGCAGTACCGGGTGCAACCAACGGCAACGTGATCGTCAAACCTGCCGTCAAAGCGTAACGTCTGAGGAGATAGTAATGGAATTGGTAATGAAAGACGCCAAGAGCGCTCTTGAAGTTTCCGAGACTACCTTCGGGCGCGAATTCAACGAAGCTCTGGTTCACCAGGTCGTCGTTGCATATGCCGCTGGTGCCCGTCAGGGTACTCGTGCGCAGCTGACTCGCTCTGAAGTGTCTGGTGGCGGCAAAAAGCCGTGGCGTCAGAAGGGTACTGGTCGTGCCCGTGCTGGCTCCATCCGTTCGCCCATCTGGCGTTCCGGTGGTGTGACTTTTGCTGCTAAGCCGCAAGATCACAGCCAGAAAGTAAACAAGAAGATGTACCGCGGCGCTATCCGTAGCATTCTGTCCGAGCTGGTACGTCAAGAGCGCCTGATCGTTGTTGAGAAGTTCGGCATCGAAGCTCCGAAGACCAAAGAACTGATCGCCAAGCTGAAAGAAATGGAACTGACTGACGTTCTGATCGTGACTGCTGAAGTCGATGAGAACCTGTTCCTGGCTGCTCGCAACCTGTACAAAGTTGACGTGCGTGACGTTGCCGGTATCGACCCGGTCAGCCTGATCGCTTTCGACAAGGTTCTGATGACTGCTGACGCAGTTAAGCAAATCGAGGAGATGCTGGCATGATCCGTGAAGAGCGTCTGCTGAAAGTTCTGAAGGCTCCGCACATCTCTGAAAAGAGCACCATGGTTGCAGAAAAGCAGAACACTATCGTGTTCAAAGTTGCTGTTGATGCTACCAAGGCGGAAGTCAAAGCTGCAGTTGCGAAACTGTTCGAGGTCGAAGTTGAGACCGTCCGTACCCTGAACATGAAGGGTAAGACCAAGCGCGCAGGTGCACGCGTAGGCCGTCGTTCCGATTGGAAAAAGGCTTATGTGACCCTGAAAGCTGGTCAGGACATCGACTTCATGGGCGCAGCCGAGTAAGAGGAGTTCTCAAAAATGGCAATCGTTAAGTGCAAGCCTACTTCTCCGGGCCGCCGCCACGTCGTCAAGATCGTCAATCAAGAGCTGTACAAGGGCAAGCCCTTCGCCGCTCTGCTGGACAGCAAAAGCAAGTCCGGTGGTCGTAACAACAACGGCCGTATCACTACCCGTCATATCGGTGGTGGTCACAAGCAGCACTACCGTATCGTCGACTTCAAGCGCGACAAAGACGGTATCCCGGCTAAAGTAGAACGCCTGGAATACGATCCGAACCGTACCGCTAACATCGCTCTGGTGTTGTATGCAGACGGTGAGCGTCGTTACATCCTGGCTCCGAAAGGCCTGAAAGCTGGTGACGCGATCGCTTCTGGTGCTGATGCAGCCATCAAGGTAGGTAACGCCCTGCCGATGCGCAACATCCCGGTTGGTTCTACCGTTCACGCTGTAGAGATGAAGCCTGGTAAAGGTGCCCAGCTGGCTCGTTCCGCTGGTACTTTCATCCAGATCCTGGCTCGTGAAGGTAACTATGTAACTCTGCGTCTGCGTTCCGGCGAAGTACGTAAAGTTCTGGCCGAGTGCCGCGCTACCATCGGTGAAGTCGGTAACTCCGAGCACATGTTGCGTCAACTGGGTAAAGCTGGTGCAAACCGCTGGCGTGGTATTCGTCCGACCGTTCGCGGTATGGCGATGAACCCGGTTGACCACCCGCACGGTGGTGGTGAGGGTCGTAACAAGGGCATGCAGCCTGTGTCCCCATGGGGCCAGAAGGCTAAAGGCTTCAAGACCCGTAAGAACAAGCGTACCGACAAGTACATCGTACGTCGTCGTAACAAGTAATTGTTAACATAGAGGAATCACCATGCCACGTTCTCTCAAGAAGGGTCCATTTATTGACCTGCACTTGCTGAAGAAGGTAGAGAAAGCGGTGGAAAGCGGGGATAAAAAGCCGGTTAAAACCTGGTCCCGTCGTTCAATGATCATCCCGAACATGATCGGTTTGACCATCGCTGTCCATAATGGTCGTCAGCACGTTCCGGTTTTCGTTACCGAAGAAATGATCGGTCACAAACTGGGTGAATTCGCACCGACTCGTACTTATCGCGGCCATGCTGCTGATAAGAAGGCTAAGAAGCGCTAAGGGATAAATGATGGAAGCTATCGCTAAACACCGTTATGCCCGTACTTCTGCCCAGAAAGCTCGTCTGGTAGCCGATCAAGTACGTGGTCTGTCCGTAGACAAGGCTCTGAATATCCTGACCTTCAGCCCGAAAAAGGCTGCAGTGCTGGTTAAGAAAGTGCTGGAATCTGCCATTGCAAACGCTGAGCACAACGAAGGCGCCGATATCGACGCGCTGCGTGTTGCTACTATCATGGTCGACGAAGGTCCCTCCATGAAGCGCATCCGTCCGCGTGCCAAAGGTCGTGCGGATCGTATCCTCAAGCGTACCGCTCACATCACTGTAGTGGTATCCGACGCTAAGGCTGGGAGATAAGCAATGGGTCAGAAAGTACATCCTAATGGCATTCGCCTGGGTATTACCAAGCCTTGGAATTCTACCTGGTTCGCGAACACCAAAGACTTCGCTGACAACCTGTACAGCGATTTTCAAGTACGCCAGTTCCTGACCAAGGAACTGAAAAACGCGTC
>NZ_QAJD01000043.1:21096-30080 GCF_003061465.1 Aeromonas sp. HMWF017 | reverse complement strand
TGTTGCGGCATGCCGTGGGTCGCCAAATAGGCGGGCGCCGCCACCAGATGGCGCGCCACCTGACCGATGCGCCGACAGATGAGGCTGGAGTCTTTCAGCGGCGCCGCCCGCAACGCCAGATCGTAACCCTCCCCCACCAGATCGAGCTGTTCATCACTCAGGGTCAGCTCCAGCACTACTTCGGGGTAAAGCGCACGAAACTCGGCAAGGATCCGGCCAAGCAGCAGGGTGCCGGTCGCCTCGGGGGCGGTGATCCGCACCCGACCAGCCGGTGCCGATCGCAGCCTTGCCATCGCCAGATTGGCGCTGCGAGCCAGCGTCAGCAGTCCCTGACAATGCTCCACATAGACCTCCCCCTGCGGGGTCAGGCTCAACCTGCGAGTGGTGCGCTGCAGCAGCCGCACGCCGAGCTGAGCTTCGAGTCGCGAGATCTTCTGGCTTACCGACGATTTCGGCATCCCCATCAGCTCGGCCGCCCGGGTAAAGCTCCCCTGCTCCACCACGGTGGCAAACAGTCCCATCAACTCCAGATCGACATTGTTCATATATTCAAACAGTCTTTACCAATTACCCATCTTAATCAGGATAATTAACCAGACTAGAGTGAGTGGCAATCCCGAACACACCGATTTGAAAGGAATAACCATGAAAGCCATTGCCCTGACTCACTATCTGCCGAGTGACCATCCCGACTGCTTTATCGCCGCCGAGCTGCCCGACCCCACGCCGGGCCCGCGGGACCTGCTGGTGCGGGTCAACGCCACCTCCATCAATCCGGTCGACACCAAGGTGCGCGCCCCCAAGGCCAAGGTCGAAAACAGTCCGCGCGTGCTGGGTTGGGATGCGGTCGGTGAAGTGATCGCCACCGGCAGCGAAGTCACCCTGTTCAAGGCGGGCGACCGGGTCTGGTATGCCGGCGATATCAGCCGCCCGGGCAGCAACAGCGCACTGCAACTGGTGGATGAGCGTATCGCCGCGATCGCCCCCACCAGCGTGAGCGATGTGGAGGCCGCCGCCCTGCCGCTCACCGCCATCACCGCCTGGGAGACCCTGTTCGAGCGCTTCGCTCTTACCCGCGAAAGCCGTGGCAAACTGCTGATCATCGGCGGCGCCGGTGGCGTGGGCTCCATCGCCATCCAGCTGGCCCGCCAACTCACAGGTATGGAGGTGATTGCTACCGCCTCCCGCCCCGAGAGCCGCGAGTGGTGCCTCGAGATGGGCGCCCATCAGGTCGTAAACCACCACAAGTTGCAGGAGGAGCTGACCGCCCTTGGCATCACTCAGATCGATGCCATCTTCTGCACCAACGCCACCGCCGAGCACTGGGCCACCATGGCAGGGCTGATCCGCCCATTTGGCCATATCTGCACCATCGCCGAATCAAGCGAGCCGTGGGATCTCTCCCTGCTCAAGAGCAAGAGCGTCACCTTCAGCCAGGAGTTCATGTTCACCCGCTCCCTGTTCCAGACGCCGGACATGATCGAACAGCACCGCCTGCTCGGCCGGGTGGCGGCACTGGTCGATGAAGGGGTATTGCAGACCACCCTGACCAGAACCATCCCGTCACTGACCCCGGTCACGCTGGCTCAGGCCCATGCCGAGGTGGAAGCGGGCCGCATGGTAGGCAAGCTGGTGATCGACATGAGCGGCTTTGCCAACTAGGCCCTCAAACGCACCATGATGGGATAAGTTAACCAAGGAGATGCCCCAAACGGGCACAACCAGCGGCACTCATGACTGCCTGTGGCAGGCCAACGTCCGACAATCAGCCAAAAAAGAGGCCATTTCGCGAGAAATGGCCTGAATACCTGAACATTGGGGTAACAATCACACACATATCCTTATGCAGGACATATTAGTCTTTGCATCTGGCGTGCCAACAGCAGCATGAATGCGCCAAAACGGCGTCAGCCCGTCCTTGAGCAAGGTGCCAACCTTGCTCTTTTTTTATCTGGCAGACTGTTTACCAGGCAAGCAAGTGCAGATAAAAAAATGCCACCCGAGGGTGGCAGTGAAAGATGACGGAACTTGAGCAAAGCGTTCAGCGAAAACCGGTCGTCTTCGCCTGCATAGTGCAATACAGGAACCGTGCCAATCCGGCAAAAGCCCCCGTATCCCTCCACGTCATGGGCAAACCACGACAGCACTGCCCCATGATGGTAGAATCTCGCGGTTTCACATTTATGAAGAGTCGACGCCATGCCCTGGATACAAATTCGAATCAACGCCACTGCCAAGACCGCAGACAAGGTGAGCAACATGCTGCTGGGGCGTGGAGCCCAGGCGGTGACCTTTATGGATGCCAAGGATGTGCCCGTCTATGAACCCATGCCCGGTGAAACCCCGCTCTGGGGCGAGACCGAAGTGATGGGTCTGTTCGATGCCGAAACCGATCCGGCCCCCACCATCGCCTTCTTCCAGCAGATCTTCGGCGAAAATGTCGGCTACAAGGTCGAGCAGCTGGAAGACAAGGATTGGGTGCGCGAGTGGATGGATCACTTCCACCCGATGCAGTTTGGCGAGCGCCTCTGGATCTGCCCGAGCTGGCGCGATGTGCCGAACCCCGATGCAGTCAACGTCATGCTGGATCCGGGTCTGGCCTTCGGTACCGGTACCCACCCCACCACCGCCCTTTGCCTGCAGTGGCTGGACGGGCTGGATCTGGCCGGTAAAACCGTGGTCGACTTTGGCTGTGGCTCCGGCATTCTCGGCATCGCCGCCCTGAAACTGGGTGCCGCCCGCGTCATCGGCATCGACATCGACCCGCAAGCCATTCAGGCCAGCCGCGACAACGCCGCGCGCAACGGCGTTGCCGACCAGATTGAGCTCTATCTGCCAGCCGACCAGCCGCAAGATGTCGAAGCGGACGTGGTGGTTGCCAACATCCTGGCCGGCCCGCTGCGCGAACTGGCACCGCTGATAGCCGGCCACGGCAAGCCGGGCAGCCTGATGGCCCTCTCCGGCGTGCTGGAAAGTCAGGCCCCGGAACTGGAAACTATCTACGGCCAGTGGTTCGAGATGGACCCGACCGCCGTCAAGGAGGAGTGGTGCCGCCTCTCCGGCCGCAAGCACGGCTAAGCGCGGGCAACATAGACGCCAACATCATGCCATCAGGGCTCCCATTCGGGGGCCCTGATTGTTTTGGCCTGTCGGGCTCTTCCCGGTCCGTGGACATGGGCTTGATCGCCCTCCCTTCTGATTGTGTTCGTTTGAAAACAACAGACACCTTTTATTCCGGTAAGATAGCGGTCCGAGCCAACGCAACCGAGAAGGATTTCTTATGCGGATTGCCATTCTGGATGACTATCAGGATCAGGTGCGCCACCTCCCCTGCTTTGCCCTGCTGGCGGGTCATGACGTCACCATCCTCAACCAGAGCGAACCCGATACAACGCGCCTTGCCGCCCTGCAGGAAGGAATGGAAGCACTGGAGCTGACCCGCGAGCGTACCCGCATCGACGAACAGCTGCTGATACAGCTTCCCACCCTTAAACTCATCAGCCAGACCGGCAAAGTCAGCCAGCATATCGACCCGACACTATGCCAGCAGTACGGCGTTGCCGTGGCAGAAGGGATTGGCAGCCCTATTGCTCCCGCCGAGCTCTGCTGGGCGCTCATCATGGCAGCCTCCCGCCATATACCTGTTTACAGCCAGGCGTTAAGCCAAGGCCAATGGCAGCAATCTGGTGACCTCGGTTTGGAACGCACGCTGCATGGGCTGACGCTCGGCATCTGGGGCTACGGCAAGATAGGCCAGCGGATCGCCCGCTATGGCAAGGCATTTGGCATGTCGGTACTGATATGGGGCTGTGAGGCTTCGCGCAGGCAGGCCGAGCTGGATGGCTATGCCTGCGCCTCCAGCAAGGAGGCTCTCTTCAGTCAAGCCGATATCCTCACGCTGCATCTGCGCCTGAGCGAGGCAACCCGCGGCGCTGTTACCCGAGCAGACCTGGCCCGCATGAAAGTTGACGCTCTGCTGGTCAATACCAGCCGTGCCGAACTTATCGAGCCGGGCGCCCTCTATGCAGAGTTCAGTAACCATCCTGAGAAACGGGCCGCGCTCGATGTATTTGACATCGAGCCGGCGACACTACAAAACGAGCCCCTGCTGCGCCTGCCCAACGTATTGGCGACACCTCATCTCGGCTATGTGGAGCAAAATAGCTACGAACTCTACTTTCGCGTGGCGTTCGAGAATGTGCTGGCCTTTGCCGAAGGCAGACCTGCCAACCTGGTTCTGCCCACATCGGGTGGGTGATCACGTTACTTCTGCAGTATTGGCGCCAATATCCAAATCCCTGACAGATAAAGGAAAGCAACCTTCATGAGCGAATACCAGAAGATGATTAGCAGCCAACCGTACAACTGCATGGCACCCGAGCTGGCCCAGTTGCGCCGGGAGGCGGCCCAGCGCTATCGCCGTTTCAATCAGGCGGAAGATGAGGCTGAGCAGCGGGCACTACTGGCGGAGCTGATTGGCGAACTGGCAGAGAACGCCTTTATCTGCCCGCCCCTCTACTGCACCTATGGCCGCCACATCCACCTGGGCAAGGACTCCTACATCAATATGGGGGCGACCCTGCTGGACAATGCCCCTATTCGCATCGGCGCCCATGTGATGATTGGGCCAAACGTGCAGATCTATACCGCAGCCCATGCACTGGAGGCCGACGAACGGATTCAGGGCACAGAGACGGCGCTGCCGGTCACCATTGAAGACAAGGTCTGGATTGGGGGCGGCGCCATCTTGCTGCCCGGCGTCACCATAGGGCGGGAGGCGATCGTCGGCGCGGGTGCCGTAGTCACCAAAAATGTACCGGCCGGTACTCGGATTGTCGGCAACCCAGCCCGGATCCTGCCAGCCAAAAACAGGGCATAAGGCAGCCAACCGGGTTGTATGCCGATACCGCCATCAACTCACAACAGCCCCGATACCCCATAAAAAAATAAAGCCCAATGTCACGAAGACGTTGGGCTGTTAAAAGGTGCTACGGAATTGCGACTCTCATCGCAGAAAAATTAGAAGGAGTGCCCTTCTAAACTGGCAGGGAGATATTAGCGAATGCGCAAACGTTTTACATAGTGAAATACAACAGGATTGCGAGGTACATCGCACTATTTAAATAATTACCTGCTATGGCGCGCGAAGCCTCTTTGACCCATTTATTTTCCCCAATTTCTCTGGTTACTATTCACGGTTAAACAGAAAAGCCCCGATTTCTCGAGGCTTTGCTTCTCTCAACCGCAACATGGCCGAAAAGTCAGAAACGGCGGACAAACTCATCGAGCGGCAGTTCGCGCAGTTTACGCGCTTCCAGCATGGGGGTGCCGAGGTAGAGGAAACCCACCAGCTGATCCTCTGCCGCCAGTCCCAATCCCTTGTTGATCTGCTCATCGAAGATAAACCAGCCGGAGCGCCAGATACCGTTGAAGCCCTGCGCCTGCGCCGCCATCTGCATCGCCATCAGGGCACAACCGGCAGAGAGCTCCTGCTCCAGTTTCGGCACCTTGGGGTGATCCTGATAACGGGTTGCCACAGCGACGATCAAGGGCGCCCGCAGCGGCGCTTCGCTGCACTTCTTGATGCTCTCTTCATCTTCGCCACGGGCACGGGCCGCCTCGGCCAGCAGCTTGCCCAGCCGCTCACGCCCCTCCCCTTCAAACAGAATGAACTGCCAGGGGGTCAGGGTGCCGTGATCCGGCGCGCGCAAGCCCGCCTTAAGGATATTGTCGAGTACCTCACCGCTCGGGGCGGGATCGGCGAGACGGCCACAGGAGTGACGATTGAGCAACAGGGTGAGGGCATCCATGGGCAATTCCTTCTCTGGGGCAATGATGGCGCTACCTTAGCACAGCACCGAATGAAGAAAACCCCTGAGGCTCAGGGGTTTATCGCACTATAAAGGACAAGAGGGCACAGTTGGCTAGATGATCGCAGCCAGCTCGGCCCCTTGCCGGATGGCGCGCTTGGCATCCAGCTCGGCAGCCACGTCGGCTCCGCCGATGATGTGCACCGGCTTGCCTGCCGCCTGCAACCCGGCCTGCAGCTCTTTAAGGGGCTCCTGCCCGGCGCAGACGATCACCTGATCCACCGGCAGACACTGCTTGGTCTCGCCCACCTGAATGTGCAAGCCCTCGTCATCGATCCCCAGATATTGCACCCCGGAGAGCATCTGCACCTTGCGGTTCTTGAGCACGGTACGGTGGATCCAGCCGGTGGTCTTGCCAAGTCCGTCACCCACCTTGCTCTCCTTGCGCTGCAGCAGCCAAATCTGGCGCTCGGGGGCGTCGATTTCAGGAACCGTAAGGCCACCGCGCTCGCCAAGCTGTTTGTCGATGCCCCACTCCTTGAGCCAGTGATCACGGTGCCCATCGGCATCCGTCTCCACCTTCTTCTCGACCCTTTTCTCCACAAGGAATTCGGCCACATCGAATCCGATGCCGCCGGCACCGATCACCGCCACCTTCTGGCCGACCGGTTTGTGATCCCGCAATACATCGAGATAACTCATCACCTTGGGATGTTCGATCCCCGGAATATTGGGAGTGCGCGGACGAATACCGGTAGCGAGGATCACCTCGTCAAAACCACCGCCGAGCAGGCTCTCGGCACTCTGGCGCTGGCCCAGATAGAGCTCGACGCCGCACTTCTCCAGCCGTTTGGCGAAATAGCGCAGGGTTTCGTGAAACTCCTCCTTGCCCGGGATCTGCTTGGCGAAGTTGAACTGGCCGCCGATTTCGCTGGCCTGATCGAACAGGCTCACCTGATGCCCGCGCTCGGCGGCGTAACAGGCGAACGCCAGGCCAGCCGGGCCCGCCCCCACTACCGCCAGCTTCTTGGGCTGGGGCACGCGGCCAAAGGTCAGCTCGGTCTCGAAACAGGCGCGAGGATTGACCAGACAGGAGGCGCGCTTCTGCTTGAACACATGGTCAAGGCAAGCTTGATTGCAGGCGATGCAGGTGTTGATCTCGTCCGCCCGATTTTCGGCCGCCTTGATGACAAATTCGGGATCAGCCAGGAAGGGGCGCGCCATGGAGACCATATCCGCCTCGCCACCCGCCAGAATCCGCTCGGCCACCTCCGGAGTGTTGATCCGGTTGGTGGTAATAAGTGGCACGGTGAGGTGTTTTTTCAGCTCGGCGGTGACCCAGCTGAAGGCGCCGCGCGGCACGCTGGTGGCGATGGTCGGAATGCGCGCCTCATGCCAGCCGATGCCGGTGTTGATGAGGGTCACCCCCACCGCTTCCAGCGCTTTGCCAAGGGCAATCACCTCTTCCAGGGTCGAGCCTTGCTCCACCAGATCCAGCATGGAGAGGCGGAAGATAATGATGAAGTCGGTGCCGACCCGCTCACGTATGGCACGAACAATCTCCACTGGGAAGCGCATCCGGTTTTCGCTGCTGCCGCCCCAGCCATCGGTGCGCTTGTTGGTGCGCTCGCAGATGAACTGGTTGATGAGATAGCCTTCCGAGCCCATCACCTCGACGCCGTCATAACCGGCCGCCTTGGCCAGCGCTGCTGTAGCCGCGAAGTCGCGAATGGTGCCGCGGATCTGTCGCTCGCTCATGGCGCGTGGCTTGAACGGGGAGATGGGTGCCTTGAGGGCACTCGGCGCCAGACTGAACGGATGATAGGCGTAACGGCCGGCATGGAGGATCTGCAGCGCAATCTTGCCCCCCTCCTGATGCACGGCGCTGGTCACCTTCTTGTGCTTGCTCACCTGCCAGGGAAAGCTCAGCTGGGAGCCGTGAGGTACCAGCCGACCGCGCAGATTGGGGGCAATGCCGCCGGTGACGATAAGGCCAACGCCACCGCGGGCGCGCTCGGCATAAAAGGCGGCCAGCTTGTCAAAACCGCCCTTCTCCTCTTCGAGGCCGGTATGCATGGATCCCATCAACACACGGTTGCGCAGCTGGGTAAAACCAAGGTCGAGCGGGGTCAGCAGGGTCGGATAGCGGCTCACGATGCCTCCAGTTAATTTTTTGTTATCAAACTGAGGCTAGAGTAAAGAATCGAAAATTCTTTTTCAAACAAATGTTTGGACAATTTTTCAGCGAACAGCCGTGCCCTGAACGAAGATAGACGGGATCCGCCAGTCGGAAATGGCAATTTCGCCCGCAACTGGTTAATAATGGCTCTTCTCTACCCATTAACAGGGCGATAACGCGACTATGTCTATTTTCAAAGGTCTGGGTTGGTTGTTCCGCAGCCTGTGGCGCCTGCTCAATTTCACCCGGCTGATGCTGGTCAATCTGCTGTTTCTCATCGTAGTGCTGGTCATCGTCTTCAGCGTCAGCCAGAAAGAGGCACCCAAGGCGCCCATCGAAGGGGCGCTGACCCTCAATCTCAACGGCGTGCTGGTGGAGCAACGCTCCCAGACAGATCCCACCGTACAACTGCTGCGCCAGATGGACAGCAGCGACGAGCAGTCGAGCGAGATCGTCCTCTCCGACCTGCTGTGGGCCATCAAGAGTGCCAAGGATGACGAGCGCATCAAGGCGCTGGTGATCAAGCCGCAAGGGCTGCAGGGAGCCAACTTCACCAAACTGCAGGAGGTAGCGAGCGCCATCGACTCCTTCCGGGAGAGCGGCAAACCGGTGATCGCCATGGCTGACTTCTACACTCAGGGGCAATACCTGCTGGCGGCCCACGCCGATCACGTGCTGCTCAACCAGAGCGGCGCCGTGGTGATCGAGGGGCTTGGTGTCTACCAGACCTACTTCAAGTCGGCGCTGGAGAAGCTCAACATCACCCCGCATGTATTCAAGGTCGGCACCTACAAATCCTTCGTCGAGCCCTATACCCGCGACGAGATGTCCCCCGAGAGCAAAGAGGCGAACCAGCGCTGGCTGGATCAGCTGTGGCAGTCCTATGTGGCTGACGTAGCCGAGCAGCGGGAGATCGAACCCGATGCGGTCGCGCCGGGCAAGGATCGCTTCCTCGAGCTGCTGCGCAAGGCCGGTGGCAATGCCGCCAACTACGT
>NZ_QAJD01000043.1:0-21082 GCF_003061465.1 Aeromonas sp. HMWF017 | reverse complement strand
GTGATAGCCTCTCCGACCTGCTGGCCGATGCTCGCCGCGATGACAAGGTCAAAGCCGTGGTCCTGCGGGTCGACAGCCCGGGCGGCAGCGCCTTCGCCGCCGAGCAGATCCGCGCCGAGCTGCTGGCTCTGAAACAGGCAGGCAAACCGGTAGTGGTCTCCATGGGCAGCTATGCAGCCTCCGGTGGCTACTGGATCTCCGCCGATGCGGACAAGATCTTCGCCTCCCCGACCACACTCACCGGTTCCATCGGGGTGTTCGGCATGTTTGCCACCATCGACAAGGCGTTGGCCCAGTTCGGGGTGCACACCGACGGGGTCGGCACCACAGATTACGTCGGCGTCGGCCCGACCCGCGCCCTGCCGGATCACGTCGGTCAGGCAATCCAGCTGAGTGTGGAGGATACCTACCAGCGCTTCATCGGTCTGGTCAGCAAGGGTCGTGGTCTGAGCCCGGAAGAGGCCGAGAAAGCGGCCGAAGGTCGTGTCTGGACTGGTGAGGATGCCAAGGCCCTGGGTCTGGTGGACGAGTTCGGCAATCTGGATGACGCCATCAAGGCCGCCGCCGAACTGGCCAACCTCAAGGAGTGGCAGGTGACCCCCATCGAGCAGGAGGAGTCCACCAAGGACAAGTTCCTGCGCCAGCTGTTTGACAGCAGTGCCCAAGTGCTGGCCCCCCAGTTGCAAAGCTGGCTGCCGGCTGGATTTGGCAAGGCATTGGTGGAAGTGAACCGCAGTCTCGACCCGCTCACCCGCTTCAACGATCCGCAAGGCACCTACGCCTTCTGCCCGGTCTGCGTGCAGTAAGCAAGCGGTGAATGCCCCATAAAAAAACGGCGACCATCTGGTCGCCGTTTTCTTTATTCAGCCAGTGCGCGCGGCACCGCCAACTTGCTCAATCAGGGATTGAGGCGGGTCGGCATACCGGTACGCTGTTCCAGCACCTGCTTGACCACGTTGGAGTCTGACTCGGCGTGGGCAATGAAGCGGGTGATGGCCGGTGTCATCGGGAGCGGCACGGAGGCGGTGGAGTTGAACTCCTCCTCGGTGCGCGACAGCGGCTCGTGTACTTCCATGTAGCGACCGCCATCCGGCTCGACCGTGGTCTTGACCGGCTGGTTGACGAACTGGACGCGGGTGCCGACCGGCACGTTGTCGAACAGATACTTGATGTCGTCAGCGCGCAGACGCACGCAACCGCTGCTCACCCGCAGACCGATACCGAAGGTGGCGTTGGTGCCGTGGATGGCATAGAGGTTGCCAATGTAGAGGGCGTGCAGACCCATGGGGTTATCCGGACCGGCTGGCCATACTGCCGGCAGGGTCTTGCCCTGAGCGGCATAGCGGCGACGGATGTTCTCGGTCGGGGTCCAGGTCGGGTTGGCGCGCTTGCGCTCTACCTTGGTGATCCAGTTCTCCGGGGTGTTTACCCCCAGCTGACCGATGCCGATGGGTAGCACTTCCACCACGTTCTTCCCTTTCGGGTAGTAGTAGAGACGCATCTCGGCAACGTTGATGACGATCCCTTCGCGGGGCGCGTTGGGCAGGATCAGCTGATGAGGGATGATCAGGGTGCTACCCGCCTTCGGCAGATAGGGATCAACGCCCGGGTTGGCTTCCATGATGTTGGTCAGACCCAGCTGGAAGTCAGCAGCGATCTGCTCCAGCGGACGGTTGTCCGCAGGCACCACGTATTCCTGGTTTTCACCGATCAGGCGGCTGTTGGCCGCAGGCAGACGGTACTCGACGGCGGCAGCCTGCTGGCTGACCAGCGCAAATGTGCATAAAAGGGCCGAAGCGGCAGTGCGAAGGGGATTCATAAAATTCCTGTGTGGTTTCCTGTACCAAATGGGCCGGGGGCCGTCTCATCCTCGGTCTGCCGGTGGCGGGTCAACCTGCCCCACGACGCCAATAACCGAGCGCGCATTCTTTCCTGAGTCGGCCAAAATTTCAACTTCCATATGTTGCTTTTCTTGTTAAAAGTAGCCGTTTTCGATGTGACGCTTATCAACAGGGCAAAAGCCACACTGGCAAGTCGCAGCAAAGAGAAAGATGAATGGCACTGCCCGCCAGTCAGCGGGCCACCCGAGCTCCCGTCAACCACAGTGCTGCACCACCTTGCTTCACGGTTGCAGCCCTAGCTAAAACGTTTGTCGCAGCCGGGGAGATAAGCCAATGTCGACGGAGACTCTTTATTGGTATGAAGAGGGATAAAACCGTGCGTCGGCCACCAGCCGGAGCCGGCTGCCACCATAAAAAAACCGCTCCGAAGAGCGGTTAATGGAGCCACCAGGCAACCATAAAAGGGACTACAGGTAGTTGTCATTGGAATTACTGGACGGTTGCCTCCCCCGCACCACTCTGCTCCTTGAGGAAGCTGATCCAGGGGGATGCCCGACCACTGACGTTGCCATTCTGAGCCGCCTGGGTGAAGGCGTTGAGGGCCTCCTTCGGCTTTTGTTGCTCAAAATAGGCGACCCCGGTCAGGAACTTGAGATCCGCCCGTTGTTCACCATTGGCATTGGCTGCCGGTTTGGCGGCCAGCGCCACCAGATCCTGATAGCGCTTGCTCTGGATCATCATGCGCGCCATTTTCAGCTGCAGATCGGCGCTCGGAGCCAGCTGGTAGGACTTGGCCAGCGTGTCGATGGCCGGATCCAGCTCCTTGGCCTGATGCCAGTAGTTGGCCAGGGTCTTGTAGTTGCTGGCGCTCTGCTCAATCACCCCGTCCTTCATCCCCTTCTCCATCACCCGTGCGGCGCGATGGGGAATGCCGGTGAAGGCGAGGTAGTTGGCGAGGCGCTGCAGCTCGGCGGCCTCGGTCAACATGCCGAGGTTGTAGGCCGACTCCAGCGCCGCCAGCGCCTTGGCATCGTTGCCTGCCTGCATATGCATGGCCGACAGCTGGGTCCAGTACTTCTTCTTCTCCGGGAAGATGTTGACCAGAGAGGTCAGCACCTCGGTCGCCGGTTTGTACTGTTTCAGCTCGTAGTGAGCCCCCATCTTCAGCAGATACCAGGACTCCGGTGCTTTACCTGCCGACAGCTTGATCGCCTGATCCACCGCCGGGATCGCGTCACGGTACTGTTTGAGCTGCACGTGGGCGTTGGCCAGCGTGATATAGGCATGGGAGTTGGGCTTGTCATCCTTGCCCTGGTTGGCAAACCACTCCTTCATGGTCTTGATCGAGCCCTGATAATTGCCCTCAGCCATATAGAGCTGGGCCAGGTTGTAACGCACCTGCTGGGCCACCGGTGGCGGCAGGCCGCCTGTCGCGATGGCATCGGCAAAGTACTTGGTCGCCTGACTGTATTTCTCCTGCTGGGCGGCTACGAAACCGAGAGTCTGCAATATGACCCCCTTGTCGTAGACCCGCTCGCCCGCACCGGAGAGGGCATCTTGCAGCTTGGCATTGGCCTCGCCGTATTTCTTCTCGGTGATCAGCTCCTGCGCCTTGTTGACCGCCCGATAGGCCCGATCCGACAGGGTCGGCTGCTCGGCGGCCCAACTGGCGGTGCTGAGCAGCACCGCCATGGCGACCGGGGCGAGGATCATCTTGTGTAACTTGTTCATCGCCACCTTCCTTAGTTGACCGCAAACTCGATCTCTTGCTGCATACGGCTCGCCTGCGGCTTGCCATCCACCATGGCCGGTTTGAACGTCCACTTGGCGATGGTTTTTCGCGCCTCTTTGCCGAGGTCATAGCTGCGCGGCTCTTCCTTGACGATCCGCACGTTGCTGACGGTACCACGCTCGGTGACGGTGAACTCCACCAGCACCTTGCCGGACGCCAGACCCGCCAGTGCCGCCTTACGGGGCATCATGGGCTCGAAGGTTGCCAGCGGAATAGCGCCGTTGTTGCCACCGATCCCGCCACCACCGCCGCCGGTGCTGTAGGCACCGAGGGCGTTGCCACCACCGATGTTGACCGGGATGTCGAGCTTGGGCATGTCCATGGGAGAGCTCTCCATCTGCGGCCGATCCGTACTGGCCACTTCCATCTCGGGAGGGGGCGGCGGACGGTTCGGCGGCGGCGGTTTGGGCAGCTCCCGTTGCTTCTCTTGCAGGGTCTCCTGGGGCTTGATGCGAATGAAATCGGTCATGGCGATGTCATCCTTCTCCACCAACTCCCGGTGATCCGGTGTGATCAGCTTGTTCATTCCCAAAAACAGAAAGAACACCACCACACAGGAGACCGTTAACGATATCAGGTATCTCATAGGTCTCTCTCCAGCATCAGCTGCTCTTGCTGGCAGCGATGGAGATGTTCTGGACACCGGCCATGCGGATCTGATCCATGACCTGCACCACCAGACCGGAACGGGATTCGGTATCGGCCTGGATCACCACGGCGCTCTCCGGGTTCTCGGCACGCAGCCGCTCGATGTTGGCACGTACAGCCCCCACTTCCACAATGCGCTTGTCGACCCAGACCTGACCGTTTTCGCGTACCGCGACCATGATATTGCCCTTCTTCACCGTCTCGGCCGTGCTGGCACTGGGACGGTTGATCTCGACACCGGACTCCTTGACGAAGGAGGTGGTGACGATGAAGAAGATCAGCATGATGAACACTATGTCCAGCATGGGGGTCAAATCGATAGCCGCCTCGTCAGCACCGCTGTCGCTGTAACGTTTTCTCATAGCAGAAACTCCTTGCTTGTTCTGTGCCCCCGGCAGGCCATGCCTCACCGGGGGTATGCATCCTGCATCAACCGTGTTTCAGGTTGTCTTCCAGCTTTTGCACCGCCAGTTTGGCTTTGTGATCGAGCTGGTTGACAAAAAACAGGCCGGAAAGGGCGGCAATCATGCCCGCCATGGTCGGTACCGTTGCCTTGGAGATCCCCGATGCCATCGCTCGCGGCGAACCGGTGCCGGTGATGGCCAGGGTGTCAAACACCTGCACCATCCCCACCACGGTGCCGAGCAGCCCCATCAGTGGACAGAGAGCGATCAGCACCTTGATGACCGGCATCCCCTTGTCCACCGCCATGGCGACCCGTGAGACCAGCTCGCGCCGGATCTGCTTGGCAGACCAGGAGAGATGATCGGTGCGGGCCAGCCAGGTAGCCTTGGTCTGCTTCACCTGCTTGGGGTAAACAGCCATGAAGTAGAACCAGCGCTCCAGCAACAGGGCCCACATCATCAGGGTCAGGAAGAACAGGGCGACCAGTACATCGCCCCCCAATCCCAAAAACCGGCGGACCGACTCGACTTCTTCAATCAACCAGAACCACATGGGTGACTCCTTACGCTGCGGCTTTGGAGGCGTGCAGACGTTCCTGATAACGGGCGACGAAACCGGCGCTCTGCTCTTCCAGTACCTGGATCAGACGACGGCTCTGGGTCTGCACTATGGTGTAGAGGAACAGCATGGGCACCGCGACGACCAGACCCTGCATGGTGGTCACCAGCGCCTCGGAGATACCGCCCGCCATCAGCTTGGGATCGCCAGTACCGAACAATGTGATGGCCTGGAAGGTGGCGATCATCCCCACTACGGTACCGAGCAGGCCCAGCAGCGGTGCGACGGAGGCGATCAGCTTGATGATGCTGATACCCTTCTCGAACTTGGGCACGTTGCGCAGGATGATCTCGTCGAGCTTGGACTCCAGATCCTCGATGTTGTCACCGCGATGGCTCTGGTAGGCCCCCAGCATGTCACCAATGGGGTTGCCCTTGATGATCTGATCGGATTTCAGCTGCTTGCGCATGGACGAGCCGATCAGCGACAGCCGGATACCGCAGAAGATGGCCAGCAGGGTACCGAGCACGCCGAGCACCATGATGACGTAACCCACTTCACCACCCTGATCGATCCGCTCCTTGAAAGTCGGTGACTGCACCAGCAGAGAGAGGATCACGCCGCGAGACGGGTCGATAAAGATGGGTTTGACCCCGTCACCGCCCTGTTCAAACTCGGCGATCGGTTCCAGCACGCCCTTGTCAGGTTGACGGGAGAGCTGCTCGAATTTGCCGGTCTCCGGCACGAAGGTGAGGTACTTGCCTTCGGACACCGTGTTGAACTCACCGATCTGGGTGACGGTCTTCTCGGCCTGGTTGCCCTCGCCATAGACCACGGTCGCCGGGATCTGGCTGACCTTGCCACCGTCCACCATGCGGCTGAGGGTGGTGGTCCAGAACGCTTCCAGATCATCGCTGGAGGGGAGCTCTTTACTCTCGGCCAGACGGGTCAGCAGGGCGGATTGCTCCGGATGCTCGACCCGACGGGCGGAGGCGTTGAAGATCCCCTTGAACTCACCGGCGAACTGACGCAGCACACCAAACATCTCGCCCATGTTGCCGGAACGCTGGCGCAGGGTTTCGGTCAGTTCGGTCAGCTGCTTGTCGTTGGCATCAAAGGTCGCCTTGAGCTGCTCGCCCTTGGCGGTTTCGGCTGCCAGCTCGGCCTTGGCCTTGGCCAGCAGCGCCCCCTGCTCGTTCTTGTCAGCCAGGAAGCGGGCTTCCCGCTCCTTGTTGAGTTGGGATTCGCTCAGGCTGGAGGCCTTGACCTGATTCAGCAGCGCATTGAGATCCACCGGTTTTTCGGCGGCGGTCACCGGCAGGGTGACCAGGGTTGCTCCCGCAATCAGGGAGGCAATAGCAAGTTTGATTCCTTTCATGATGCTTTCTCCGCAGTTTGAACCGGCAGCTTGATAAGCGCAGGAGGCGCCTGCTTCTTGGCGATGCGAAGGCCCTGTTCAACCGCACTGCGATACTCCTGGGGCAACTCTTCCCACTGACGGGTCTTCTTGTTCCACATGCCGGTCTCATTGCCATCCGGGGACTGATAAAGCAGCGCAATGCGGCCAACCCGCAGGAACTCGTAGGTCTTCTCGCTACCATCCTTCTCCAGGCTCGCCTTGTAGGACTCGATGGTGCGGCTGAAGCCCTCCTCGATCTGGTAAGCCTCGAGGATCTTGCGGTACTTCTCGGAGATGGTGACATCGGCCCGGTTCATCAGGTCGGTCAGTGCGGCAACCCGATCTTCGCGTTCACCCTTCTGGAACGGCAGATCCAGGGAGACGAACTGCTCGAGGGAGTCGATCATCTTGAGCATCAAGGGCACCACTTCGGTGCTGGTCTGGTCAATCTGGGCGATCTGCTTTTGCATCGACACCAGCTCGGTGGTCTGGGAATCGACCATCTTGCCTACCTGCTCGTTGTAGGTGCGTAGACTGTCAACCTGACGCAGGGCAGCCTTGTACTGGGCCAGCGCAGATTCGGCAGAGTCGGCATAGCTGTCGATCTTCTGCTGGGAAACTTTGGATGCATTATTGGTGGCGGCTTGAGCGTCCACGGCCTGACCGGCAGTAGCGGCACTCAGATTGAAGCTGGTCAACAAGGCGGCCGAAACCAGGCTGCCAAGAAGCGCTTTCTTCATTGTAATGGTCCTTGTCTTCATAGGATTACCCTATCTCCGTAACTTCCTTGGACGTTGGGCACAGCCGGCCCGACCGGGCCGGCTGAGGTTGTATATCAACGGGGTTGATTAGAACTTCTGGGTGTAGTCGATGTAGTAGACGCGACCGTCGATGCCGTAGAGGTATTCATCGTAAGTGAAACCATCGTTGGACAGGGAAGGCCCGCGGTTGAACATGTTCTTCACACCGGTCTGGATCTTGGCATTCCAGCTGGTATCGACCGCGACGTTCAGGTTCCAGATGGTGTTGGAAGCGATGTGTCCCTCTTCCTTGTCATCCACATAGTCCTGGCTCTGGGAGTCGATATAGTTGGTGCTCAGGTAGGTATCCAGATTCCACAGCTGCGGGAAGTTGGCACCGACCCCGGAGTTGAAACGGAAGTCGGGTTTGCCATTCCAGCCCTTCTTGTCGACCATTGGGCCGCCAGCGAACAGACCTTCCTCATATTTCAGGATGTAAGTGCTGCCAAAGTCGTAACGCAGGGTGAAGGAGTTGAAGTCGTACTTATAGTCCGCCTTGAAGTCGATACCACTGGTCTTGAGTTGCCCCAGGTTGACCATGCCGGCATAGACCATCTCGACATCACCGTTGGCGTCACGAATGACGTTCGGGTTGCTGCCGGTGTTGAGCTCCTGGTAGAACTGGGTCTGGGTGGTGGCCAGCTGGATTACGTCATCAATCTTGATGTAGTAGTAATCGAGCGACAGGTTCAGGTTGTCCAGCGGGTTGTAAGCAGTACCGATAGTGAAAGTATTGGCCGTCTCTTCCTTCAGATTTTTGTTGGATTGACGGGTGGTCATGTACTGATCTTCGGAACAGTTGGCAACACCATTCGCCTGGCAGTAGACATAGTCCTTGGCAAAGTCTGCTGACTGGGCATCCGCCGCATAGAGATCATTCAGACCCGGCGCGCGGAAAGACTGGGACCAGGAGGTGCGGAACATCAGCTGGTCGAGCGGTTGATAACGCAGACTCGCTTTGGGCGAGAAGGCGCTGCCAAAGTCGCTGTACTTGTCGTAACGACCCGCAAGGTTCAGCTCGATCTGCTCGGTGATGGGGATCAAGCTCTCGATGTAGGTGGCAAACACATCGCGCACACCACCACCGGAGTTGCCAGATGAACCCAGCACGTTGCCCGCTTCGGACTGGCTGTCATAGGTATCGGAGTAAACCCAATCGTTATACTCGGCCCCCAGATACCAGCTGACCGGGCCAGCAGGCAGTTCGCCCATCTCCCAACCCACACCGCCGTACCACTGGAAGAAGTCCATCTTGGAGTTGCGGCTGGTGGTATAGGAGAGATCTTTGGTGGCCGCGTCAGAGAAACTGCCATTGACGAACTTGCCGTTGTTGACCTGCGTTTCCACGGCAGGTGCCAGGACATAACCATTGCCGGTGCTCTGGTTGTCCGTTTTGGAATACATGTAACCGGCGTTCCACTCCAGATCACCCACGGCTTCGGTCGGTACCACACCTTCAAAACCCAGGTTCATAGTACCGGTCAGGTCGGTCACATCGTTATCACGGGGACCCACGTTGTTGAAGCGGTAGTAAACGGTCGCGGCCTTGGCGGTGCTGAAGTTGTTGGCAGACAGAACTGCTGCGCTTTCAGGGGTGGAACCATCTACGGTGAAGGCACCGGCAGCTGGCGCGAAACGACCAAAACTGGTGACGCGAGAACCAATCATCTGTGGCACGAAATCCACATTGTCGTTGATATGGTAGCGACCGTTGAGGTAGACGGTGTCGCGGGTACGAGAGGCAGTCTTGGCAGCGACTTGAGCAAAGTCGAAGCGGCAAGCCGTGCCCTTGGTGACGAAACCGGTGCCGGTACCTTCACAGTCAACTCCCTTCAGGGTACGGGTAACCGTCTTGCCGGTAGTGGCATCCACTCCCTTGATATTGCGGCCATAGAGACTCGGTGCAGTTGCCCCCTCTTTCGCCAGATAGTCGCGATCCTTGTAATAGATCTCGTCTTTCACATCGTGCTCGTAAACCATCATCAGAGAACCCTTGTCCCCTATGATGCCACTGACGATGGAACCACTCTGCTCGTCACCACCCTCTTCGGTCGGTGAACCGACGCGCCCCTGGAATGACAAACCTTCAAAACCCTCTTTGAGGATCACGTTGATAACGCCGCCGATGGCATCGGAACCATACAGGGCGGAGCCACCATCCAGGTTCACTTCCACCCGCTCAACCGCCGCCATGGGGATAGTGTTGAGGTTGATAGCGGTGCCGCCCATGGAGGGAGAACCGGCGATACGCTTGCCATTGAGCAGCACCAGCGTGCGATCTTCCCCAAGGCCACGCAGCCCCACGGTAGCTTGTGACTGGGCAGAGCTGCCGGAGGATGGGGAGAAACCACCAAAAGAGTTGTAGGAGGCCTGTTTCAGATAATCCGCCACAGTCTGCTGACCAGACTGTTCGATCTGAACCTTGCTGACGGAGACAACCGGAGTGGCCCCCTCAACTTCAACACGGGAGATACGGGAGCCAGTGACTTTGATTTTCTGCAGTTTTTCGACGTTCTGCCCTTCTTCGGCAGATACGGATGGGGCCGCCGCAAGGCTCGCCAAGGCGAACGCAATCGCAGCAGAGATTCTGCTCTTCCTAAGCATCGCTTATATCCTTCCTGGTTGTTTATTGTTTGCTTCCTGATACCGCCCTCTTTGGAGCGATGTGTAAGGCTTATCAATCTTTGACTAGCGACGTCAATGGAGCAGGGGTGTGGCGAGGTCAGGCGTAGAATAAGCGGAGTGTATTAATTTTGACCGGCATAATTAGTGAATAATTCTGCCAAAAACAACCAGCGCAATGTAAAAACATTGTTAAATGACGTAAATAGCGCTGAATTAAAATTTGATGAACTTATTAGTTAACGTGCTGTCCGTTTATATCTTATTTTGATTTATCGGCATTAATAAGAATAAAACACTAACTTCATGAGGGTTGCACCTGACCGTTCTCATGGGGATAACAGATAAAATTGTCGAGATGACATCGTTTTCCTTCAATTTCACACCCCAAACAAAAGCATTGCCAATCAACAACTTAAAATCATTTAAAACCAAAACAAACAGGTGTTTATATTTTTTAAAATAATGTTGAGCAGTAGCGTTTTGTTTTGATTTTCACTTTTCAGATAAAAAACGTCTTTTTTCGGTGCTTTTGGTCTCAGCGGGTCATTTGTCCCAGTTTTCCATTTCCTTGTACTTGATTTTTGTTGCAGAGCTTTTACAGTGGCCAAGCGGATTGTCTGCTGTTTGGCAACCAATCCAGCGCGTAATGCCAGGAAGGACAGGCCCGTCACCGGATTTGACTGGCCGCAAAAAAGAACAACAAGGACGAGGTTCCACCATGCTGTCGTATTTCCTACGCCGGATGCTTTTGATCATTCCGACGTTTCTCGGTATCACCCTGCTCGTCTTCACCATCACCCGTTTCGTGCCGGGCGGACCTGTCGAACGCATGCTGCTGCAAGCCCAGGTTTCCCAGAATGAATCTGGCCGCTCCAGCGGCAGCAAGGGGGCGCAGGCCCTCTCCGATGAACAGATCGAGGAGCTCAAGGCCTTCTATGGTCTCGACAAGCCGATGCTGGTCGCCTATTGGGAGTGGCTGCAGAAGCTGGCGGTGCTGGATCTGGGCGAATCGACCCGCTACTACGAGCCGGTGTGGGATCTCATCAAGGAGCGGCTCCCCGTTACCGCCTTCTTCGGACTGGCAACCTTTCTGCTGAGCTATGCGGTCTCCATCCCGCTGGGGGTGGCGAAGGCGCTCAGGCACAACAGCCGCTTCGACTCGTTAAGCTCCATGCTTATCTACATGGCCTATGCCCTGCCCGCCTACGTGGTGGGCATCTTCCTCATCACCGTCTTCGCCTTCCATCTGGAGTGGCTGCCGATGGGCGGTTTTCCGGGGGATGACTTCGAATACATGGAGAGCAGCTGGGATCAGATCCGCACCGTCTTTGCCCACGCCCTGCTGCCGCTTATCGCCTACGCCATCGGCGATTTCGCCATCCTCACCATGACCATGAAAAACAGCCTGATGGAGAACCTGTCGGCCGATTATGTGCGTACCGCCGTGGCCAAGGGACTGCCGTTTCGCAAGGCGGTCACCGACCACGCCATGCGCAACAGCCTGATCCCCATCGCCAGTCACCTGGGGTCTGTGCTCACCGTTTTCTTTGGCGGCTCCTTCCTCATCGAGACCATCTTCAACATCGACGGCATCGGCCTGCTCGGTTACGAGGCTATCGTCGAGCGGGATTACCCCACCGTCATGGGCATTCTGGCCATCACCTCCATGCTGATGCTGATTGGCAATATCGTCTCCGATATCTGCGTTGCCCTCGTTGATCCGCGCGTGCGGTTTGGAGACTGACCATGAAGCTCAATCCGGTTACCTTGAAAAAACTCAAGCGCTTCAAGTCGATCAAGCGCGGTTACTACTCCTTCATCATCTTCACCACCCTGGTGCTGCTCTCCCTGCTGGCGGAGCTGCTGGTCAACAGCCGGGCGCTGATAGTGAGCTATCAGGGCCAGTTGCACTTCCCCACCTATGGCGATGTGATCCCCGGTCAGCAGTTCGGGCTCGATTACGAATACGAGACCAACTACCGCCAGCTCAAGGCCAAATTTGCCGCAGAGGGCCAGGGCGACTGGGTGCTGCTGCCGCCGGTGCCCTGGAACCCCTACGAGCAGGATTTCAAGGAGGATGCCTACCCACCCTACGCCCCCAGCGCGGCCGAGCGCCACTTCCTCGGCACCGACACCAGCGGCCGCGACGTACTGGCACGGCTGGTTTACGGCTTTCGCATCGCCATCGGCTTTGCTTTTATAGCGCTGGCGGCCAGTTATGCCATCGGGGTCACCATCGGCTGTCTCATGGGCTTTCTCGGCGGCCGCTTTGATCTCATCCTGCAACGCTTTATCGAGATCTGGTCCCAGGTGCCGTTTCTCTACGTCATCATGATCCTGGTGTCGCTGGCCAAGCCCAACTTCGGCCTGTTTGTCGCCATCAACGTGCTGTTCGGCTGGATGGGGATCACCTGGTATATGCGCACCCTCACCTACAAGGAGCGGGCGCGAGACTATGTGATGGCGGCGCGAGCGCAAGGGGCGACCACCGGGCGGATCATCTTCAACCACATCCTGCCCAACACCCTGATGATGATCGTTACCCTGGCGCCATTCGCCGTGGTGGGCAATATCTCCACCCTGACGGCCCTCGACTATCTGGGCTTCGGGCTGGCACCGCCGACCCCGAGCTGGGGGGAGCTGCTCTCCCAGGGCATCAACAATCTGGATGCCATCTGGATCGTCAGCTCGGTGGTGGCCGCGGTGAGTCTGGTGCTAATAATGGTCTCCTTTATCGGCGAGGCGATCCGCGAGGCGTTTGATCCGCGCAAATTTACCCGTTACCAATAAGCCAGACGGTACCAGCGCGCATCGGCAGGCGCCGGGTAACGAACAGTGATTAATGAAGGACGGGCCGCCGCCATCGGCGGTCCCGGGAGCAAGGGATAATCCCGTTATCAATCAAGACCCCCAGTGCAGGGGCCAGACCTGGAAGTCAAACATGAAAAATAAAATCAAATGGATAGGTGCTCTCTTTGTGCTGGTAAACGGATCCTGGGTCTGGGCGGCCAGCCTGCCCGCGGATCTCAAATGGGAGACCAACGACACGGATCCTGTATTCGCCTCCCCCAAGGCGCTGTCGGGCGGCAGCCTCAATATGTTTGTGGAGAGCTTTCCGCTGACGTTCCGCACCGTGGGGCCTGACTCCAACGGATCGTTCCGCTCCTTTATTCTCGATAACCAGTTGCGGCTCATCAGCTTCCACCCCAATACCGGCAACCCCATTCCCTCGCTGGCGACCCACTGGGCCATCGCGCCAGACAGCCAGACCGTCTACTTCAAGCTGGATCCCCGCGCCAAATGGTCGGATGGCAAGCCGGTCAATGCTGACGACTACACCTTCGGCTACGAGATGATGCGCTCCAAACACATCAAGGGGCCCTGGTTCAACAACTACTACACCACTGAAGTGGTAGCGGTAGAGAAGATCGATGATCACACCATTATGGTCAAAGCGGGCAACCGCAAGGCCAAGATGGACCTGCTCAACACCACCGAGCTGTGGCCCCAGCCCAAACACTACTACAAGCTGACCCCCAACTGGGTGAAGCAGTACAACTGGGCCGTGGTGCCCACCACCGGCCCCTACGTGATCAGCGACGTCAAGAAGGGCAAGTCGGTCACCTTCAGCAAGCAGAAGGATTGGTGGGCAAAAGACGATCGCTACAACCAGCACAGATTCAATATCGACACCATCAAGGTGCAGGTGATCCGCGACCACAACATCGCCTTCCGCCACTTTCTGAAAGGGGAGATCGATACCTTCGAGATGATCCTGCCCAACTGGTGGCATGAAAAAGCGGTCACCCCGGAGTACAAAAAAGGCTACGTGCAGAAGGTAATGGCCATGACCGATACCAAACAGGGCGGTCAGGGGGTGCACCTCAATGTGGCCAACCCCAAGCTGGCGGACGTAAACGTGCGCCTCGGCATCCAGCACGCCTTCAACATCGACAAGATGATCGAGACCGTGCTGCGCGGCGACTATGACAGAGCCACCACCTTTGACTCGGGCTTTGGCGAGTTCACTGACATCACGCTGCCGGAGCGGGCTTATGACATTGGCAAGGCGCGGGAGTACTTTGCCAAGGGTGGCTACAACAAGCCGGGGCCTGACGGCATCCTGCAAAATGAGAAGGGTGAGCGGCTGACGCTGGCACTCACCTACACCAGTCAGGAGCACTCCAAGCGCCTGACCGTGCTGAAAGAGGAGGCCAAGAAGGCGGGTCTGGATCTGGAGCTCAATCTGGTGGATGGCGCCACCGGTTTCAAGGTGATGCTGGAGAAGAAACACGAGGCGGCCTGGCTCGGTTGGGGCGGCGGCGGTCTCTATCCGCAATATTGGGAGTTTTTCCACTCCACCAACGCCAACAAGCCGCAGACCAACAACCTGTTCAACGTGGCTGACAAGGAGCTGGACGCGCTGATCGACGCCTACAACGTCGAATTCGACATGGCCAAACGGGCCAATCTCTCCCAGCAGATCCAGCAGCGCATCTATGACCTCGCCATCTTCGTGCCCGGGGTGCAGCTCAACTATGTGCGGGCCAGCAGCTGGCGTTATGTGATGCTGCCGGAAGTGCCTGCCACCAAGAACACGCCGGATCTGCTCTACTGGCCGATGGATGGTTATCCTCACAGTAGTGGCGGTCTGCTCTGGCTCGATCCCAAGGTGAAGGAAGAGACCCGCAACGCCAAGGAGGCAGGAGAGGCGCTGGCGCCCATCAACCTGCTCGACAAGACCTATGCACGTCATTGATATTCAGGCCATTGCGAAGGGAGCAGCCGTTATGCCCAACACTCAGGCCCCCATTCTTGACGTACCGGATAACGGGGGGGAGTTCGCCGCTGATAACGGCCAGCACCAGGCCCCAATCCTCGAAGTACGCGATCTTGAGGTGGAGTTCGCCGTCGATGACGGCAAGATCAAGGTGCTCGACGGGGTCAGCTTCAAGGTGGCCCCGGGTCAGACGCTGGGGATCGTCGGCGAGTCCGGCTGTGGCAAGAGTGTCACTTCGCTCGCCATCATGGGGCTATTGCCCAAGCCCCATGGTCAGGTGGTGGCCGGTTCCATCCGCTTTCAGGGGGAGGAGCTGCTGTCGCTTGCGCCGGATCAGATGTACAAGGTGCGCGGCAACCGCATCTCGATGATCTTTCAGGAGCCGATGACGGCCCTCAACCCGGTGCAGACGGTAGGGGAGCAGCTGATGGAGGTGTTTCGCCTCCACCGCCCCGAGTATGACAAGGCCCAGCGCAAAGCCGCGGCCATCGCCATGCTGCAGAAGGTGGGGATCCCTGAGCCTGCCCAGCGCTTTGCGGTCTATCCCCACAACCTCTCCGGCGGCATGCGCCAGCGAGTGATGATCGCCATGGCGCTCTCCTGCGAGCCAGACCTGCTCATCTGCGACGAGCCGACCACGGCGCTGGATGTCACTATTCAGGCCCAGATCCTCGAACTGATGAAAGAGCTACAGGCCCAGACCGGGATGGCCATCATCTTTATCACCCACGATCTCGGGGTAGTGGCAGAGCTGTGCGACGAAGTGGTGGTGATGTACGCCGGCCGCGCGGTAGAGCAGGCCGATGTGTTCGAGCTGTTTGACCACCCCCGTCACCCCTATACCCACGGCCTGATGAGCTCGATCCCGCGCCTTGAGGATGAGCCCAAGAGCCTGCTCAAGACCATCAAGGGACAGGTGCCAGCCCTGCACGAGATGCCCGCTGGCTGCCGCTTCTCCAACCGCTGCCCCCATGCAACCGATCTCTGCATCAGCGCCATTCCGGCGGTGGAGCAGTTAAATCTGCGCCACCATGTCGCCTGTCACTACTGGAAGGAGTTGACCGTATGAGCACTCTGTTATCGGTCAGGGATCTGAAACAGCACTTCCGGCTGGGAGGCGGGTTCCTGCGCAAGCAATATACGGTTCACGCGGTGGATGGTATCAGCTTCGACCTGAAACAGGGGGAGACCCTGGGGCTGGTGGGTGAATCGGGCTGCGGCAAGTCCACCCTCGGACGCAGCCTGCTCAAGCTGTTCGAGCCGACCGCAGGCACCATCACCTTCGAGGGGCGCGACATCACCGCCCTCAGCCCGAAGGAGATGCGCTCCCTGCGCCAGGAGATGCAGATGGTGTTTCAGGACCCTGCAGAATCTCTCAACAGCCGCCACACCGTGGGCCAGATCCTGGAGGAGCCCTTTATCATCCACGGTAAAGGCAACACTGAGCAGCGCCGCGGCTGGGTGCAGGAGTTGCTGGCGAAAGTGGGCCTGCCGGGCAGTGCGGTAGATCGCTACCCCCACGAGTTTTCCGGCGGTCAGCGCCAGCGAATCGGCATCGCCCGCGCCATCGCCCTCAAGCCCAAGCTGCTGGTGTGCGACGAGGCGGTCTCGGCCCTCGATGTCTCGGTGCAGTCCCAGATCGTCAACCTGCTGCTCAGCCTGCAGCGGGAGATGAACCTCTCCATCATCTTCATCGCCCACGATCTGTCGGTGGTCAAACACATCTCGGATCGGATTGCGGTGATGTATCTGGGACGGATCGTCGAGCTGGCGGATGCCCAGTCGCTCTATCTGACGCCGCGCCATCCCTATACCCAGGCGCTGATCTCCGCCATTCCGGTGCCAGACCCGCGCAGGCGCAGCCAGCGCATTCCGCTGACCGGCGATGTGCCCTCCCCCATCTCGCCGCCAAGCGGCTGCCACTTCCACCAGCGCTGTCCCCATGCGACCGAGTTGTGCAAAAGCAAGGCGCCCAAACTTGAGGCGTGTGATGAGGCCCATCATCAGGTGGCCTGCCACACCCCGCTCGCCGTCGGTGGTCACGCTATCAGCGGCAACGCCATCAGTGACAACGCCATGAGCGGAGACAGCAGGCTGGAGCAGGCGAGCTAGACGCAGCGAACAAACACCTGGGTAGAAATAGACGAGGCGGCCATCAGGCCGCCTCGTGCTATCGGGTCACTCTTGCAATATCGAGCCACTGCCGCAGCTTGTCAGGCAATCTGGTAACGGCCGGGCTTGTGGTTGAGTGTCAACACCAGATTACAGATAACCGCCGCCACGATGGAGAGCGCCAGGATCCAGGGCTGCACCACGAAAAACGAGGCGACAACAATGGCGCAATCGAGCCCCATCTGCAGCTTGCCCGCCCGGATGCCAAAGCGATCCTGAATAAAGAGCGCCAGAATGTTGAAGCCCCCCAGACTCGACTTGTGGCGAAACATGATGAGCAGCCCCATGCCAATCAGGGTACCGCCGATCAGCGCCGCATAGAGAGGCTCTATCTTGCCGATCTGCAACACACCGTTGAGGTGATCGGTCATGTAGGAGACCGCTGCCACCGAAACAAAGGTGTTGAAGGTAAAGCATGGCCCCATTCGCAGCCACGCCAGCGCATAGAAGGGCAGGTTGATGCCGAAAAACAGCAGGCCGAAGCTGATGCCGGTCACCTTTTGCAGCAGCAGCGCCAGCCCGGCAGTCCCGCCAGTGAGCAGGCCGACCTGATGAAACAGAAAGATGCCGAGGGAAACAAAGCCGGCCGCCGTCAGCAAGGCCAGCACATCCTCATAAATAGGATGAGCAGTGCGAATCGAGGTGTTGTCCATAACCTGTATCCAAGCGAAGTAAAGAGAGAGTGTCTGTCGCCTGCCGTTGCGGGCGGGCTGCGAGCCCTGTCCACAGGGCTTCGTTATGGGGTCCAGTCTATTTTTTGTGAAAAGGATCACAACAGGCAGGCTGAACGCCCCATTCTGGTGACTGTCATCTGGCATTGACACCCGCTGCACCAAGATGCAGCATGCCGCGGTTTCGCAGCACCATCACTCCATCCACAGCACGAGGCACTTTTCATGAAGGTCACCATTTTTGGCACAGGCTATGTCGGGCTGGTGCAGGCCGCCGTTCTGGCCGAGGTGGGCCATCAAGTCTGCTGCGTGGATGTGGATGATGAGCGGATCGCCGCCCTCAGGCAGGGGCAGATCCCCTTCTACGAGCCGGGGCTGGCCCCGCTGGTCGAGAGCCATCTGGCCAGCGGCCGCCTGAGCTTCACGGTCGATCCCGCCATTGGCGTGGCACACGCCGACCTGCTGCTGATCGCCGTAGGCACCCCGGCTGACGAGGATGGCTCTGCCGACCTGCAACATGTGCTGGCGGTGGCCGACACCATAGGCCGACTGATGAGCCGCCCCAAGCTGGTGGTGACCAAGAGCACAGTACCGGTCGGCACGGCGCAGCAAGTAAGGGAACATATTGAGCTACAGTTGGCCGAACGTGGGCTGACCCTCGCCTGCGAGGTGGCCGCCAATCCCGAGTTTCTCAAGGAGGGAGCTGCGGTCAACGACTGCATGCGGCCAGATCGCATCATCATCGGCTGTGACAGCGAGCGGGCACTTGAGCAGTTGCGCGCCCTCTACGCCCCCTTCAACCGCAATCACGACCGGATCGTGGTGATGGATCTGCGCAGCGCCGAGCTCACCAAATACGCCGCCAACGCCATGCTGGCCACCAAGATCTCCTTTATGAATGAGATGGCGGCCCTCGCCGAGCAGTTGGGGGCCGATATCGAGGCGGTGCGCCAAGGGATGGGGGCAGATCCCCGCATCGGTTACCACTTTATCTACCCGGGCTGCGGCTACGGCGGCTCCTGCTTCCCCAAGGATATCAAGTCGTTGCGCCATACCGCAGCGAGTGTCGGCTGCGACGCCCCGCTGCTGGCGGCGGTCGAGCAGGTCAACCAGCGCCAGCAACAGAAGATGGCACAAACCCTGCTGACTCGCTTCGGCCCGGATCTGCGCGGCCGCACCTTCGCCCTGTGGGGACTGGCGTTCAAACCCGGCACCGACGATATGCGCGATGCGCCGAGCCGCCCGCTGCTGGCCGCCATCTGGGCTGCCGGTGGCCGGGTGCAGGCCTTTGACCCCAAGGCAATGGGGCGTGCCCGCCAGATCTACGGCCAGCGGCCGGATCTGCTGCTCTGCCCGACTCAGGAAGCGGCACTGGAAGGGGCCGATGCTCTGCTGATCTGTACCGAGTGGCAGGCGTTTCGTGCCCCCGATTTCCAGCAGCTAAAAGCCCTGCTCAACCAGCCCGTCATCATCGATGGCCGCAACCTCTATGACCCCCGCCAGCTCTGCGAACTCGGGTTTGACTATCACGCCATCGGGCGACCACATCTTCCCGCCAAAAAGCAGCCTGCCAACACCAGTTGCAACCCGGAGACCCAGCCATGATCTATCTGGTCACCGGCGTCGCTGGTTTTATCGGCTTTCATGTGGCCAGCCAGCTGTGCGCCGCAGGTCATCAGGTGGTGGGGATCGACAACCTCAACGACTACTACGAGGTGAGTCTGAAAGAGGCGCGGCTGGCCCAACTGGCCAGTTTCCCTAATTTTCGCTTCGAGCGGCTGGATCTGGCGGATCGCGAGGCGATGGCGACCCTGTTTGCCCGCCATCGCTTCGAGCGGGTGATCCATCTGGGGGCGCAAGCGGGGGTGCGCTACTCCATCGACAATCCGTTCGCCTATGCCGACAGCAACCTCACCGGTATGCTGACGGTGCTGGAGGGGTGTCGTCACCACGGGATTCAGCACCTCATCTACGCCTCCTCCAGCTCGGTCTATGGCATGGGGGATCAGATGCCCTACTCCACCGCGCAGCAGGTGGATCACCCGGTCTCCCTCTACGCCGCCACCAAGAAGAGTGGCGAGCTGATGGCCCACGCCTACTCGGCGCTCTATGGCCTGCCCACCACAGGGCTGCGCTTCTTTACCGTCTACGGCCCCTGGGGGCGGCCCGACATGGCCATCATCAAGTTCACTCGCGCCATCCTCGCGGACGAGCCTATCGATGTGTACAACCACGGCGATCTCAGCCGCGACTTCACCTACATAGACGACATAGTCGCGGGGATCCTCGCCGTGGCCGACCAGCCGCCCCGCCCCAATTCCGATTGGCGCGCCAGCGAGCAGAGCGCGGCCGAGAGCGCAGCCCCTTACCGCATCCTCAATATCGGCAACGGCCAGCCGGTGCGGCTGCTCGATTTTATCGAGGCGCTGGAAGAGGCCATCGGCAAACCCGCCATCAAGCGGATGCTGCCGATGCAGGCAGGCGACATGCACGCCACCTGGGCCGACAGCGAACCGCTGCACACCCTCACCGGCCTGCGCCCCGCTACGCCCCTCAAGCAGGGGGTTGCCGAGTTTGTCCGCTGGTATCTCGACTACTACCGGCCCGCCCGCTGACGAGCGCGGGTAGCCCCTCGGTCATTGATGAGTTAATCAGATACCACTGATGCCCCGCGGGTTTTAGGATGGCTAAACGCACTGTCTGCGCACCATAGCGAGGATTTGAGATGCAATCACAGGAACAGGGTCTGATCGATGGACTGTTCGACCGCCTCAAGCAAGCGCAAGCCAGGGATAGCAAGCGAGACCCACAAGCGGATCAGCTGATCCGCCAGCATCTGGTCCAGCAGCCCGATGCCCCCTACTACATGGCCCAGGCGCTGCTGATCCAGCAGGCTGCCCTTACTCGCCTCAACGAGCGGGTCAAGGAGCTGGAAGCCAGCCAGAGCCCCCCAAGTGGTGGCAGTTTTCTCTCCGGCCTGTTTGGTAGCGAAAGCAGCCCGCCTCCGCGCTTTACGCCGCCACCGGCATCCGCGCCTGCCCAGCCCGCGTCCCGTGCCAGCTCCTTTTTGGGCGGCGCCCTGCAAACCGCAGCCGGGGTTGCCGGCGGAGTCATGCTGGCCGATATGATCGGCGGACTGTTTCACAGCAACCGGCCCGAGGAGATCATCGACATCATAGAGCCAGCGCCCATCGCCAATCCGGTCGATGCGGAACCGGTGCGCTGGGACGGCTGGGATTCACCTCCCGATGTTGGCAGCAGTTTTCTCGACGACGATAGTCAGAGTAGCGGCTGGCCCGACAGTGACGATAACAACGGCGGTTTCTTCTGACCGTCAAACCATTACTGGCCCCGTATCTGGCGGGGCCCAACTCGATACGAAACCCATGAC